>JAPPHZ010000027.1 GCA_028820935.1 bacterium
ACAGGGTGGGGAAATTCACTGATCGAGACCGGGGAATCTCGACGATCGTCAACATAAGGAGTACCTGGTGCCTCCTCGGAGGGCGACAACATTGGCAACAGGGCGCGGGCGAGCCTCACTCATCAGTACGGCTCTGGGAGTGGGCCGCGGCGAGAGAGTCACCACGTCCGCCGACCCCTTCGTGACGCCGAACAATGTCAGCCGCAACACCAACGTAGGCGGCGTGGCCACCTTCGTCTACCACCGCGACTCCGACACCGGCGCCATCGAGATGATCACCGCCCGGTCCGGGGATCTGGAAGCCACCGCCCGCCAGATCTGGGCCGCCCCCATCCCCCCGGCTCCGGAGAGATAGTTCTGGTAGACCCCGCCAACAACCGCGCCGTAATACGGTCCGGCCCCCGTGTCTGGCTAGTCGCCTACAGCCACACCGACCACCTGATGATCGGCCCCGACCGCGTCCGCATAACCACCTTCCGAGACGACCTAACCGTAGGCAATACCCTCACCTACCAGACAACCCCCACCGGCAGCGGCAGCACGTACACCCTCCCCAACGGCTAACCCCACCCCAGTTGCGCAGCCAGACCACAAGCGCCTGCCGACACGTCCAATGGCAGTGGAGCGGTTCTAGAGAGGCTGATTGAGCGCTGGGCCGTTGCCGCTGCTTCACAGGCCAAGGCCCGCGCCATCAACGACCCCGAAGGGTTAGTCGCGACCGTAGTTGGTATCAACGGGGCCTGGGGCTTCCGTAGCTCCTCCGAGGAAGCACTCGAGACCTGCAGTCTGTACTGATCAACTGGGCGACGTCGAAGATCGAAGACGGAGACGAAGACACTCCCAGCCATGGAGGGCTTGGATCTAGTTGTAGCGAGATGAGCTGACAGCGCTGGCGCCGACTACAGAGACCTGAACTTGTCAAACGGTTCTGGCAGCTCGCCTGGGAAGGCCCGAGGCATAGCGCCAAGCAGACCTCATGGTGAAGGACCGCCTGACAGTGCGCACTCCCAACGCACACATAGGACATCGGCGGGCCTCCTTGCCACAATCTTGAAACAAGCCCATATCTCCCGCGACGAGTGGTTCAGCGCAAAGTGAGGTGTCAGCCCAGATCGCCTAGTGGCGCAAGGGGGGATCTACCACTGGCCCTTGGTGGAAGGACGGTTTGGAGGCTCTGCGAACGTACCGGGACTTTAAGTTATCGCACCCAATACAGCGCCCACTATCGCGATGATGATGGCTGTCATACCGACCCCGACGATCCGCTTGGTCTGAGAATCGAACCGTTCCTCGCTCCTCAACAGCGCGTTGGCGAGGGCCTCATGGGATTCCGCCTGGCGAGCGTAGTCCTTCGCGTCTACCAGGGATTCGGCGACAGTCAACGGCTTTGCTCCTTCTCGCTAACCCTGAACGTACCCTTACCCGGAGGAGATTTCAAGGGGTGTGTCGCAGTCCTGCCGCCGGGCGGGTCAAGAACGCGAAAACCGCAGGAGCGTCGCGCCGTCCCCTCTACGAGGTTGAAGGAGGCATGATCCGTGGCCCGGAGGCTTGTTAGCGTGAGCGCACCCTTGCATCCTCCAGGAGGCCTATGGCCATCCTCCTAGCCGGACTGACGTCGATCTTCTACGGGGTTTTCGACTTCGCAGGTGGGATGGCCACCCGCCGGGCCCCGGTCTTCGCAGTCGCCTTCTGGTCCAACATCATGGCCTTGGCGCTTTCGGGTCTGGTTGCGTTCCTGTACCACATGGCGTTCGGGTCCGCCGTCAGCCTCTCCGACCTGGCTTGGGGAGCGGCGAGCGGTGTCGCCGCGGTCGCGGGGGTGGTCGCGTACTACGAAGGTCTCGCAAAGGGCAAGATGGCGGTGGTTGCTCCGGTATCCGCCATCACCCTGTCATTGATCCCGTTCATGTTCGGGTTGCTGACCGGTGAACGCTATGCCTTGTTGCCGTGGATAGGGGTTGCGCTCGCCGCCCCTGCGATGTGGCTGACCGTGGCGACCGGGAGCCGTGAAGACCGCCCTGGGAAGGCCATATACGGTCTCGGCGCCGGGCTGGGCTTCTCGGTGATGTTCATCGGGCTGGCGCAAGTCTCGGCCGACGCCGGAATGTGGCCGCTGATTCCCTTCAGGTGCGCTGCCGTTGCCACATCGGGTGTCCTGGTCGGAGCGCGGGGGATCCCGCTCAGGATGGCAAAGAGGGAACTGCTGTTGAGTTTCGCCGCAGGGGGAGCAATCCTGGCCAACCTCACCTACGTGCTGGCAGTGCGGATCGGGCCGCTGGGACTCGTAGCGGTGGTGTCGGCCCTCTATCCGGCTGTGGTGGTGGTCATGGCCTTCCTGGTCTACAGGGAAAGGCCCGGTCCCCAGCGCATAGCGGGTCTCTTGTTGTCCCTGGGAGCCGTATCCCTGATCGCCCTGAACTGATCGGCCGTCTGGGGGAGAGTTGTGAGTCTGGACTTCATGGGGCGCGGGGTTTCCGGCCGCAACGGTGGCGGAACCCAGCCAGCAACCAGAATGGTCTGGGTCGGGCACCGGACAGATGCATGGACGCCTTCGCCAGGCAGGCGCAGCCGGGGTCTAAGTAGTCAGGTGCCTGTCATCGCAGCACCGCGATGGTGATGGCAGACATCGTTAGAATCGCCCCGACGATCCACTTGGTCTGGGAAGCGAACCGCTTCTCGATCAACAACAGCGCGTTGGCGAGCGCCTCACGGGATTCTGCCTGGCGGGCTTCGTCCTTCGCGTCAACTACGGACTCGGTGACACTCAACGGGTCTTACTCCTTCTCGCTCACCCTGAACGTACCTTACCCCGAGGAGATTTCAAGGGGTGTCCTGGTCTCGTTTCCATCCCGCCGTAGTCGGTTGATTGACCGTGCGCGACCTGAGACGGCGGTGGGTTCGAGGTGGAGGTCGAGGGCGAGCGGCAGTGCGTAGCGTGCGACCCGTCCTCGCGTAGTCTTCGGCAAGATGTTTCGGGCGGTCGGCACGGGTGTACTCGAGTGCTGGTCGCGGCTGTTGAGAATCCGCCGGTGGTGAGGTGAGGACGCCTAGGACAGTGCGCGCCGGGCTGGTTCGGGCATTGACGGCTGCCTTGGTGCTGATGTCGCTGCTGACGCCGGGGGAGGTGGCCCCCGCCCAGGCCCAGTCGGTCCAGGCCCAGTCACAGGTGGAGTTGTGCGATCCGGGATCGGTGGAACAGTTCACCGATGTGGAGCCGGGCGACTACGGGGCGGCGTACATCCTCTGCATGCGCGCCCTGGGATTGTCGGTCGGCACCGGCGGCGGACGATACGGGCCCGACCAGGTGTTGAACCGCGGCCAGATGGCCACCTTCCTGGTGCGGCTATGGCATGACGTGCTCGGTCGTCAGTGTCCCGAAGGGGGATCGCCGTTCACGGACGTCTCTGCCGGTGGCACCCACTCGGAGGACATCGAATGCCTGTACAACCTGGGTATCACCGCGGGAGTGACACCCACCACCTACGGGCCGCAACTGCCGCTGAGAGCCTCCCAGGTGTCGCGGTTCCTGCTACGGGTCTATCGGAAGGCAGGGGACATCTGCCCCGACACCGCCGGCATCGAGCATGGCGGGTTGGATGAGGCGGTGAGCTGCCTCACCGCCCTGACGGTGCTGCCTCCGGGCGAAGGCCGCGGGTCGAGGTCGGTCACCCGGGCACAGATGGCGGTCTATCTGATCGGGCTGTGGCACAACCTTTCCGGACGAGGACTGCCACCCCCACCACCAACCATGCTGCGGCTGCACATCGCCTACAGCAGCTGCTACCTCAGCGAACGTTTCGAATGTTCGGACCTCGGGTTGATCGAAGCCGACGGTACGAATCACCGGCAGGTCCCCACCGCCGGGTGGCTACCACAGTCGATAGACACGTATCCGGCCTGGTCGCCCGACGGCGCCATGATCGCCTACAACCTCAGCGGCGAGATATGGGTGGTCGAAGCCGACGGCACCGATCACCGGCGTCTCACCACCACCGGCTACGCCTCATCATCGTTCGCATGGTCACCCGACAGCTCCAGCATCGTCTACTACGGCTACGAGGACGGGACGGGGTTGTGGGTGATCGACGCAGACGGCACCGATAACCGGCAACTGACCACCGCTCGCCACTTCGGGCCGTCCTTCGCATGGTCGCCCGACGGGACCCGGATCGCCTACCGCATCTACTACGGCCGCGAGGACGGAGCGGCGTTGTGGGTGATCAACTCCGACGGGACCGGCAACCGAGAGCTCACCACGACCGGCCACGGCGCGCCGTGGTTCGCCTGGTCGCCCGACGCAACCATGATCGTCTACTCGAGTTATGACCGGAACAGTGAGGAGGTCGGGCTGCGGGTGATCGACGCCGACGGGTCCGACGAGCGCCTACTCGCCACCGCCCGCAACGTCGCGTATGCGGCCTGGTCGCCGGACGGATCCAGGATCGTCTACTCGGGTCATGACCGGACTGGGGAGGAGGGAGGGCTGTGGGTGATCGACGCCGACGGTACCGATGGTCGCCTGCTCGCCGCCGCCCATGGCTACATCCTCGACCTCGACTGGTCTCCCGACGGCACCAAGATCGCGTACAGCCTCTGGCAACCGGGCAACAGTACATGGATCCGGGTAATCGAAGCCGACGGCACCGGTGATCGACAACTCCTGGGCACCCGCCTCAGCCCCGAGGACCCTCTCCGCTTCATGTGGTTGTGGTTCTTCACCGCCCCATGACACCCCGTCCCTAGACCGGCCAGGGCTAGAACGCGAAAAAACTGGCACAGAACGCGAAAAGCCGGCAGAGAACGCGAAAATTGCGCCGGCGATTCGCGAGTGCCGTCCGACGCGATCCGCGTGTCGGCCTGGTAGGTCGCGGATGTGGCTGGGTGGGGTGGTGGGTGTGGTGTCGGCAGGGTCGGTGTTGCTGGCCTGGCAGATCGCGAAGATCCGACGAGAACGCGAAAATCACGCCGGCGGGCTCCGCCCGCCGGGCAGGGACTACTACTACGGCGCCAGCCCGATCACCTACGACACTTTCCTGGAGAGAGTGATGGAAGGCGACACCCTGAGGGCAGAGGTCACCTCCCACAGATCCGCCGACGTCAACACCTTCACCCGCAACCCCATCTAACCCTCCCCGCCGCGCCCACCCCGCTCGTTCCTCAGGATCAGGGCGGCACTTCTGGTGCGGTGTTCCTCAGGTTCGGAGGCCGCGACGTTCCTGAGGATCAGGGCGTCATTTCTGGTGCGGTGATCCTCAGGTTCGAGGCCGTGGCGTCGTCGAGTGCCGGTGCCGCGCACCCACACCCCCGCACTTCGGCGAACAAGACCCTTGACGACGACCCTCATCGCGGGCACCTTGTAGGCATTGACGGGTCACAAGAGAGGCCAACGAAGGGAGATGGCTATGGCGACACCGGCATTGAGAGCGAAGATCCGGCGCTTGGCAGAGTCACAGAATGGCCTGATAACGGGCGACCAGGCGATCAAGGCGGGTCTCTCGAGGTCCACTATCAGACGCAGGATCGAATCGAAGGAATGGGAGGGGTTGGAGAACGACATCTACCTCGTGTACGGGACCCGGTCGAAGATGGTCCATCTCCGGGCTGCCGTCCTCGCTCTCCCGGCAGTGGTCTCTCATGAGTCGGCAGCCCAGCTACAGGGGCTCGGCCACAAGACATTCACCGGAGCCGTGGTCACCGTGCCGCACCGCCGCAGCAACCGCTTCGTAGAGGTTGTAGTCCACCAGTCCACCGACCTCCACCGGCGACATGTCACCCATATCACCGGTCTCCCCGTCACCGATCCCGTCCGGACCATGTTCGACCTGGCGTCCGTAACCGAAATCGACGAGCTCCGTAGCATCGCACAGAAAGCACTGGCGGCGCGCCGCGTGACCTATGAAGGCCTCGCCGAGATTCTCGAGGACCTGGGTCGGCGGGGTCGTCCCGGCACGACCCAATTCCGCAGGCTTCTCGAAGATGTAGCGCCCGGGCACGCCGCCCCGGAGAGCGTCATGGAGGAAAGGATGATCGCCCTTCTCAGCGAAGGCGGTCTGCCGATGCCCATTCTCCAGATGCCGCTCCCGTGGCGGAGTCCCACGAAGGGTCGGGTCGACTTCGCCTACGAGGACGCCCGGGTGATCATCGAGTGTGACGGGCGCCGGTGGCACACGACCATGGAGGCGTTCGAGAGCGATCGCCGCCGGGACAATCTCGCTCATCTGAACGGCTGGAGAGTCCTACGCTTCACCTGGAACGACCTCACCGAGACGCCGGCCAGGGTGCTGTACCAGATCTCCCAAGCCCTCCGCCTGGCCGCATGATCCGCTGCCCATCTACTGACAACTTCCCAGGGCCTCCGGGGTCAGGGTCCTGATCCGGGAGGGGCTACCATCCTGTAGCGGACCACCCCATGCTCGGTCCAGACCGGCTCCCAGGAAGGCCAATGACCAACAAGGCGCGCCCCACTTCCCTCACCGCTCCCCTGTACCGCCTGTACGAGCGGCGCCTCCTGCGCCAACTGGATCCGGACCGCCTCCCCCGCCACATCGGGATCATCCTGGACGGCCACCGGCGCTACGCCCGGGCCGAGGGCCTGGAGACCTATTCGCACAGCTATCGCAGCGGGATGAGACGGTTCGAGGAGTTCCTGGGCTGGGTGGCCGAACTGCCCATCCCCTCCATCACCGCCTGGGTTCTGTCCACCGAGAACCTGGCCCGGCCGGCGGAGCAGATCGAGCCCTACTTCAACACGCTGACCGAGATGTTCCAACGGCTTCCGGAACGCACCGACCGCCTGGGCTTCCGGCTGAAGGTGATGGGAAGCCTCGACCTTCTACCCGCCGACCTGGTGAAGGCCGCCAAGCATGCCGTGGAGACCAGCCGGTCCGCTTCGCAGGATTCCCGGACTGTCACGGTCGCCATGGGCTACGGAGGCCGCCAGGAAATCGTCGATGCCTGCCGCGACCTGGTGGATGAGCTACTCGGCAGGGGCACGCCTCCCGAGGAGTTGGCCGAGCATGTGGATGCCGCCGGCATCGGCACCCACCTGTACGAGCCCGACCAGCCGGATGCCGACCTGATAATCCGCACCTCGGGCGAGTCCCGGCTGTCGGGGTTCCTGCTGTGGCAGGCCGCCTACGCGGAGTATGCCTTCGTGGACGTGTTCTGGCCGGACTTCCGGCGGGTCGACTTCCTCCGCGCCCTGCGGGACTACGCCGCCGCCGACCGCCGTTTCGGCCGCTAGCTAGCCCGGACGAGCCGGGGCGCTACCGACCGGAGCCACGGCTTCCATCCTCTGCTCGGCGATGGCGATGTATTCGGGAGATATGTCCACCCCGATGTAGTCCCTCCCGGCCAGCAGAGCCATCTTGGGGGTGGTGCCGGATCCGCACATCGGATCGAACACCAGGTCGCCGGGCTCCGTCCATGACCGGATGTGGTCGGAGGCCAGCTTCTCGGGGAAGACGGCCGGGTGGCGGAAGGCCACCTTGTCCCTGGTCGTGCCCCCCAGGCCGACCGCATACGCCCAGATGTTGGTCCTGGTCTTCTCCTTCTTGAGTTCCTTGAGCACCTTGTTGTTGACCGCGTCCGGACCCTTGTTGTGAGGGAGCATCTCGTAGCCGCTCCGGACGGTCGGTTCGGTGAGCGGGTTGAAGGTCTTCGGGCTTCCCCTGCTCAGCACGAACATGAACTCGTAGGCGTTCGTGTAGGCGTTGGAGCGCATGAAGGGGGTGTTCTTCTTCCTGTAGATCATCACGTCATGCATCCGGAACCCGATCTCCTGGAAGAAGAGCCCCTGCCGGAAACTCGAGAGGGTGCGCCGCCCGCCGTCGATCTTGTCCCCGACCACCCACACGACCACGCCGCCTCGCTTGGTGACCCGGAACAGGCCGCGCGCGATGGCCTCGAAGTCGAACGAGTACCCGTTGTAGTCCCGCAGGTTGTCGTAGGGAGGAGACGTGACGGTCAGGTCGACGGTTCCGGCGTCCATCCGGGCCATGAACTCCACGCAGTCCGCCACGTACAGCTGGTTGCGCCTGATGCTCATCCCGGCTCCGTGCCCGCCATCTGTGGGGTATGCGTGGTAGTCATGGTCCTCCTATACGGCCTCACGCCTAGTCGTTACCGCTGCCTTCCAAGATGGCGTATCGAAGACCCAGGGCACCGCATCGCAGAAGAACGCGAAAATCGCGGCAAGCGGGCTCCACCCGCTGGGCCCTCCCCCGCCGCCACCACCTTGGTCCGAGACGCGTCCCGCCAAGCCCTCGGCGGGGCGGTCTCGAAACGATCTGATCCCTCGAGCGGGCCGGCCGACGTCCGGAGCCGGACCGTTGGTAATTACGGTTATCCAATAACCTATAGCGAGGATGTGACAAGTTCAACCCCCTTGTCGGCATGCAACGGCCCGGGTGGAAGTCAAGACGTGTACGGCCCGGTGCCGGAAAAGAGCCGGAGCATGTAGCCACTCTGCGCCTAGCCGCCGGCGAGCCGGTGCCGCGGTCCCGCAGCCGCTGGGTTCGCACCGTTCTCATGCCGGGTGATCCTCACGTACTCCTTCACCACGTCGGCCTTCCCGAAGCCGGGGGTGATGGTGTTGTTCTGTGACAGGGCGGCGAAGTCCATGCCCAGCAACCGGTCGAGGGCGGCGGGGGTCCGGGCCTTGAACAGGATCCACTGTTTTGTGCGCTCGCAGCGGTCCGCGGAGGTCTCCCGCCTCGAGTAGTCCTGGTAGCCCTGCCTGGGCACGGCGAAGTCGAAGTCGTGGTCGAAGACCTTGAGCGCCCCGGGCGTGTTGTTGTACTGCCACATCTCGAAGTCGGCGTGCCGGATGGCGGGCGGGCTCAGCAGGCGCATGTCCTCGAAGTCGTGGTTCGCCTCCCTGGTCCAGACCTGGAACTCGGCGTTGAGCCGGTAGTCCGGCTCGTCAGGGGTGTAGAAGGCCGGACCGGCGAGTTCCATCGCGGCGATCCACCGGAACCCGGGACGCAGGTTCTTGTGGACCGAGTACTTCCGGAACTGGACGGGGACCACGAACGCAATGGTGTTCGCCATGGCGGCTGCCCGGTTGAAGAACCGGATGGCGAGCCTCGACCGGTGACCGAAGGGCGGATTGCCCACCACCACGGTGTGCCGGGGGTCCTCGATCGTGTCCTCGAAGGGCCAGGTCAGGAAGTCGTGCCGGACGATGCCGGGCCGCCGCGGGTCGATGTCGATGCCGATACGCCGGCCGGCGGGCAACAGGTCGAGGAAGCAGCCCTCCCCGGCGCTCGGCTCTACGTAGAGGATCCGGTCGCGCCGGAGATCGCGGAGCCCGTCAAGCGTCTCGAACAGGAACCGGAGGCAGCGATCCGCAACGGCCGGCTTGGTGTAGATCTGATCCAGCCCGATGGCGCCGTCCTCCTCCCTGCCATGCCCAACCCTAGGTGTCGCCCCTGACACTCATGCGGCAATGCGAGGACGGGTTGGCCGGTCGGGCTTCATACGTCGGATAACCCCCATCCTGATCACCGGATGGATATTAATCCTCCAATAACCCTCACAGTGTGAGATATAATCAGCTCATAAGCACCATAGCGAGGGAGATACGTTGGCTACTTGGGTGCCAAGTCCCGAAGACCTTCAGACGGTATTAGGCGAGCAGAATCCGTGGTTCCAACTCCGCCGGGTTCCGTCGTCCATGGCACCGCCCAGCGACCGGCCCATGGCGAGAGCGCTCTGGCGGTTGCTCGTCAGCGACCGGCCGCGGCGGTACCAGATCGTACTGGGGCCGCGCCGGGTCGGAAAGACCACCGTGCTCCACCAGACCGTGCGTCACCTCATTGACCAAGGCGTACCACCATCCCTCATCTGGTGGTTGCGGATGGATCATCCTCAACTCATGCAGCTGGATCTTGGTTGGCTCGTCCGCGGTGTCCTCGACGCGGTCGACGCGACTCCGGCGCGGCCGGTGTATCTCATGCTCGATGAACTGGTCTATGCCAAGGACTGGGACCTGTGGCTCAAGACCTTCTATGACGAAGGCCGGCCGGTCCGGGTAGCCGCCACCTCCAGCGCCACGGCCGCGCTGCGTGATCGCCGCCTGGAGAGCGGCGTCGGTCGGTGGACGGAGCAAATCCTCACCCCCTACCTCCTTCCCGAGTACCTGGAACTGCTGGACATCTCGTATCCCGTACAGGCAGGAGAAACCCTCGCCGAGAGCTTGGCCGCGTTAGCGGGGGGCCAGCACTCCTCGCCGGAACTCAAGCAAACCCGGAGGCGGCTGATGCTGGTCGGGGGTTTTCCGGAGCTACTGCTGGCCGATCATCTGCGTTCTCGTCGTGATGGACCCGACTCAGGCCTCGGGTCCCAACACGTCCTGCGAAGCCAGCCGGAGTTGTTTCAGGCAGATCTGCTGAGTCCTAGTCGCGAGGAACCCGACCTAGTGCTTCAATCCCAACACGTCCTGCGAAGCGACGCTGTCGAACGTGCCCTGTACAAGGACATACCGCAGTCCTACGGGGTCCGCAACCCCCTGATGCTGGAAAGGCTCCTATACGTGCTTGCCGCGCAGGTGAGCGGGATACTCTCGCCTTCGAGGATAAGCCGGGAATTGGGCATATCGATCCAGACGCTGGACCGGTACCTGTCCTATCTGGAGCGCGCCTTTTTGGTGTTCACCCTTCCGAACTACTCGGGCAGGGAAACCAATGTCCAGAAGCGTGGCCGCAAGCTCTACTTCGTGGATGGAGCGGTCCGCAACGCCGCTCTGCACCGGGGTCTGGCCGTACTTGACGACCCCGTGGAAATGGGGGCTCTTCTCGAGAACCTGGTGGCCGCCTCCTTGCGCGCCCTTGCCCAACGGACCGGGGTACGTCTCTTCCACTGGCGTGATAGTGATCACGAGGTTGATCTCGTGTTCGACCACCCGGACCAACCCCTCGCCTTCGAGATAGCATCGTCGTCCAATCACAGCCGGTCCGGCCTCCATGCCCTGATCCGGCGCTATCCGCGGTTCAAGGGGGGTTGCTACCTCGTGACGCCGCAGGTGCCGGTCTTCCACCCGGATGACTCGGGCGTCGGGACCCTTCCACTGGACCTCCTGCTCCTCGCGGCTGGCGCCCTGACGAACAAAGACTTTGCCCGCATGGACAACTAGTCGCCCCATCTTTAGGCTCCATGAACGCCGGCCCGGAAGCTCAGGAGGCTCGTTAGGACCCGTGCGCTATCAGACCGCGGCGGGCGGGCGGAGGCGGTCGGCCACGGCGCGGGTCAGGCGGTCGAGGATGGCTGCGAGCAGGACGATGGCGATGCCGGCCTCGAAGCCGCGGCCCACCGCGTCGCTGCGCCGCAGGCCCCGGACGGCCTCCAGGCCCAGCCCGCCCCCGCCGACCAGCCCGGCGATGACGACCATGGCCAGGATGAGCATGATCACCTGGTTCACCGCCACCATCAGCTCGGGTGCGGCCAGCGGCATCTCCACCTGGCGGAGGCGCTGCGCCCGGGTCGCCCCGAAGCTCTCCGCCGCCTCGTGGGTCTCGGCGGGCACCCGGCGCAGCCCGAGGTCGGTGTAGTGAACCGCGGCCGGTAGCGCGTAGACGACCGAGGCGATGATGCCGGGGATGCGGCCCACGTGGAAGAGGGTGATCACCGGCACCAACAGCACGAAGCTCGGGATCGTCTGGAAGAAGTCCAGGACCGGCTTGAGACCGGCCCGGAGCAGGTCGTTGTGCGAGGACAGGATCCCCACCGGCAGGCCCACGGCCAGGGTGGCTGCCACTGCCAGAAGAACCTGGGCCAGGGTGTCCATGGACAGCTCCCACATGCCCAGGAGGCCGATGGCTGCCAGCGCCGCACCGATCCCGATGGCCAGGCGCAGCCCCCGGGCCCATAGCCCGAGCACGACCCCGATCCCGATCATGGCCGGCCACGGGATGCCGGAGGAGAGGAGCTCGCGTAGCGGTATCACGAGCTGGGTGGTGACGAAGTCGCTGAACGGACCCGTCCCGATACCCGAACCACCGATGTCGTACAGGTTGTCCCGGGCCCAATCGGTGAGGCTGTTGACGTAGGGGGCGAACCGCCAGCCGAGCGCCTTGGGGAATTCGTTCAAGCCGGCCAAGCCCCCGGCCACGGCGCCGACCGCCGTCACCACGGCCAGCCATCGGATGGCCGGGAGGTCGTCGCCCGGGTCGGCGGTGGCGACGCCGGTGGAGAAGCGGTCCAGGATGATGGCCATGATCACGATGGCGATGCCTGCTTCGGAGGCCTTGCCCACGTTGATGCTCCGCATGGCCTGCAACACCACCTGGCCGAGGCCCCCGGCGCCGATGAAGGCGGCTATCACCACCATGCTCATGGCCAGCATGGTGGTCTGGTTCATACCCGCGAAGATGGCCGGCCGCGCCTGGGGGAGACGCACCAGCCGCAGGGTCTGCCGCTCGGTGGCGCCGAACATCTCCGACGCCTCCACGGTGGACTGCGGGACGGTACGCAGCCCCACCTCGGTGAGCCTCACCACCGGAGCCAGGGCGAAGATCACCGTGGAGATCATGGCCGGCACCCGCCCGAACCCGAACAGCAGGACGAAGGGGATGAGGTAGACGAACCCCGGCATGGTCTGCATGGTGTCCAGGGTGGGCCGGGTGATGCGAGCGACCGCGTCGCTGCGCCAAGCCGCGATACCCAGCGGGATACCGATGGCCATGGAGACGAGAACCGACACTCCCATCAGCGCCAGGGTGGCGAACGCCTCGTTCCAGAGGCCCAACACTCCGATCAGGGTCACGCCGGCCAGACCGAGCGCGCCGGCGATCCGGCCCCGGGTCCACCACAGCCCCAGACCGGTGAACAGCGGGTAGCAATACCAGGGGAGCCACTTGAGGAGGGACTCCAGCCGGCGGATGGCCCAGTCCATGGTGTCGGTGAGCGGGTTCAGGAAGACGGTATACAACCAGTGGGAGTTCTGGTTGGTGATCAGCCAGCGCCGTGCCCGGTCGATCGGGTCGGCCAGCCCGATGTTCCAGGACTCCGGGAAGACGCCGAAGTCGGTGAGGATGCGGAAGGCCGCCACCAGCAGGATCATCCCGCCGAGTACCAGGGCGAAGCGCGCCGGCCCGCTTCTCCACGCGCCCCGGAGCCCGTCGGCGCCTGGGCGGACCCCGTCCAGCGCCGTCATCGCCGGTCCGGAGAGATCACGCCGGCGACCTCGTCCGCGTCGAGCAGCCCGACGGGTACCTCCTGCTCATCGCACACCAGCACCGGTTCGGTGGAGCCCAGCAGGTGGGGAAGGACCGCCTCCAGTGGCGTGGTCTCGGACACCTTCGGCCACCCGTGGTCGACCTCGGTTCCCTCCAGCGGCCGCATCACCGAACAGGCCTGCAGGACCTTCACCACCGGGGCGTCCTGGGTGAACGCCCGCACGTAGTCGTCCGCCGGGTCGGTGAGTATCTCCACCGGGGTGCCGACCTGCACGAACGCCCCGTCGTTCATGATGGCGATCCGGTCGGCCAGCTTCAGGGCCTCGACGAAGTCGTGGGTGATGAAGACCAGCGTCCGGCGCAGCCTCATCTGGAGCTCGATCAGCTCGTCCTGCATGTCCCGGCGGATGAGCGGGTCGAGTGCGGAGAACGGCTCGTCGAAGAACAGCACCTCGGGATCGACGGCCAGCGCCCGGGCCAGCCCCACCCGCTGCTGCATGCCGCCGCTGAGCTGCTGGGGGTGGTGGTCGCCCCAGCCCTCGAGACCGACGGTCTCCAGGAGTTCCCGGGCGCGCTCCTGCCGCTCGCGGCGGTCGATCCCCTGGACCTCCAGCCCGTAGGCCACGTTGTCCACCACCGTGCGATGGGGGAACAGCCCGAAATGCTGGAACACCATCGCCATCTTCCGGCGCCGCAGGTCGCGCAGCGTGGCGCTGTCGGCACTGGTGAGCTCCGTGCCGCACACCTCCACGGTCCCCTCGGTGGGCTCGATCAGGTGGGAGACGCACCGGACGAGGGTGGACTTTCCCGATCCCGAGAGGCCCATGACCACGAACGTCTCCCCCGGGGACACCTGGAAGGTGACGTCGCGGACCGCCACCACGCTGCCGACGGCCTCCCTTATCTCCTCCCGGCCGACTCCGGCCTCCGCCATCTCCCGCGCCTCGGCGGCCCGCCTGCCGAAGACCTTCCACACGCCCTCGACCCTGACACGGGAGGTCTCGCTACTGGTGTCTCTCGCTGTGTCCATCACCTTGATCCAACTTCCGCCGTCGATTGTCGAGCGTTCGTCACCCGGCCCGCTCGGCTGGGTAGACCGGGACATCCAAGGGCTCCAGGGGCTGGTTGCCCAGGATGAGGTCGGCCGCCTTCTCCGCGATCATCATCACCGGAGCGTAGATGTTGCCGTTGGTGACCGTCGGCATTACGGAGGCGTCCACCACGCTCAGCCCTTCGGTGCCGTGCACCCGCATCGACCCGGGCTCCACAACCGACCGGTCGTCGATGCCCATGCGGGCCGTCCCGGAGGGATGCAGGGCGGTCTCGGCATCCCGGGCGACCCACTCCAGGATCTCCCGGTCGGTCGAGACCTCCGGGCCGGGCGACAGCTCCCCGGCGTTGTAGGGGGCGAACGCCGGCTGGTTCATGATGCGGCGGGTCACCCGGACGGCCTCGACCCACTCCCGGCGGTCCTGGTCGGTGGAGAGGTAGTTGAAGCGGAGGGACGGCTTCACCCTCGGGTCGCGTGACTTGATCCGGACGTAGCCCCGGGCATCCGAGTACATGGGGCCGACATGGACCTGGTAGCCGTGGCCGTGGCTCGGCGAAGAGCCGTCGTAGCGGATCGCCAGCGGCAGGAAGTGGAACATGAGGTTGGGGTAGGACACGTCCGGGTTGGAGCGGACGAAACCGCCGCCCTCGAAGTGGTTGGTGGCACCTGGTCCCCTCCGGGCCAGCCATTGCATACCGATCCAGGGCCGGCGCCACAGGCGCAGGGCCGGCTGCATGGACACCGGCCGGCGGGAGGCGTACTGGACGTACACCTCCAGGTGGTCCTGGAGGTTCTCGCCGACCCCCGGAAGATCGGTCACCACCGGGATGTCCAGCGACTCCAGGAGACCGGCGGGCCCCACCCCGGAGAGCTGGAGCAGCTGGGCGGATCCGAACGCCCCGGCGCACAGCAGGACGTGCCCGCCCCGGACGGTGCGGTGGCGGCCTCGCCGGCTGTACTCGACCCCGACCGCCCGCCTGCCCTCGAACAGCACCCGGTGGATGAGGGCGCCGGTCTTGACATCGAGGTTCTTGCGGCGCCTCACCGGGTGCAGGTAGGCCACCGAAGCCGAGACCCGCCGTCCCCGGTGGATGTTGCGGTCGAACGCCGCGAACCCCTCCTGGCGGTACCCGTTCACATCCTCCGTCAGCCCGTACCCGGCCTCCTGCACGGCTTCGAAGAAGGCCGTGAAGAGGGGGCTGTCGGCCGGTCCCCGTTCCAGCACCAGCGGACCTTCGCCGCCCCGCCACCGGTCCTCGCCGGCCAGGCAGGTTTCGGACCGCTTGAAGTAGGGGAGGCAGTGGCGGTAGTCCCAGCCCTCCATTCCGGGCTCTGAGGCCCACTTGTCGTAGTCGGCCGGGTTGCCGCGCTGGAAGATCATGCCGTTGATGGAGCTGGATCCGCCGAGCACCTTTCCCCGGGCGTGGTAGATCCTTCGACCCCCCATGTGGGGTTCGGGATCGCTCTGGTATCGCCAGTCGTAGAAGCGGTTGCCGATGGGGAAGGCCAGGGCCGCCGGCATGTGGATGAACACGTCCCACTTGTAGTCCCGGCGGCCGGCTTCCAGCACCAGGACCCGGTTGCCGGGGTCCGCGCTCAGCCGGTTGGCCAGCGCGCACCCGGCGGAGCCGCCTCCCACGATGATGAAGTCGTACAAGAACTACTCCTCGGAGAAGGCCTGCGGCGCCGGCAGGTCTCGTAGGCTGCCGGCGCCGGGCTTTAGGGCCTGCCTTTTAGGAGGAGGGGATCCAGGCCCCCCAGACGTCGGGGTTGGCCTCGATCCACTGGGCCGCGGCCTCGTCCACCGTGAGCCCGTCGTTCTCGATGGCCGACAGCATCTGGATCTGGTCGGCGGTCGAGTAGCTCATGGCCCGCAGGAAGGCATCGGCGTCGGGGGCGTTGGTAGCCAGATCGCGGTTGACGATCTTGAACAATACGTCCTCCGGGTAGTCGCAGTCGATGCCGCCATCATCACCCGTGGCGTAGCACGCATCGCTGTAGGCGGGGAGCGCCACCCGGGTGAGGTCGTAGGTATTGAACGCCGAGTGCGGGGTCCAGAAGTAGAAGAGAGCGGGCTCCTGGCGGCTGTAGGCCGAGTCCAGGGCGGCCAGGATGCCGGCCTCGGAGCCGACGTACACGATCTCGAGCGGCAGGTTCAGGTTGGCGATGATCTGCTCGTCGTAGATCGTCCAGCTGGGGTCACCGCTCATGAACTGGCCCTTGTCGCCGGTCTCGGCGGTGGCGAACAGACCCGCCAGCTCGGGATCGGCGAAGCCTTCCCAGGTTGCCAGCGCCGGGTGCTGGTCCACCATGTAGGTCGGCATGAACCAACCTATCTCACCGATCGGACCGATCAGGCCGGCGTTGTCCACGTTCCCGTCCGCGCTATCGATGAAGTCGGCCACGTTCTGGGCATGACCCGAGGGCCACACCTCGAGCGAGGCGTCGATATCTCCGGTGTTGATCGCGGCCCACTGGGCGTTCTCGTCGATGTCCACCAGTTCGACGGTGTAACCGAGCTCGCTCTCCAGCAGCTGGGCCGCCACCGCAACGTTGGCCGCGGAGCCGTTCCAGGGGTTGACGGCGAGCTTGATCGTTGTCTGGGAGCCGCGGGAATCATCTTCCTCGGCGCAGCCGGCGACCATGAGCGCCAGCACCGCAAAGAGCGCGAAAAAGAGAAGGCGGCTTCGCCTTTTGGTGTTGCGGGTTCGCACTGTGTACTCCTCATTCCAGGTCGGGAATATTCCCAGGCAGGCCTGCAGCGTGCCCGGTCTCAAGATTACCCGTTGCGCGAGCGCTACACCATGCAAACGGTCATTTGTCCGCAGAGCGGCCCCTGTTCTACCAACGGTCGGATTCCCCTGGAGCCTCCCGGTCCGCGGTCCCGGGCCCGGCAGGTTCACTACAATCGCCCTCTCATGTCTTCGGGGGACTTACCACAGGATCAGGCGAGATCGGCCCGGGAGGCCCAGCGGGCCTTCGTGGTCGAGGGCGCGGCGGCGCGGACCGAAGTGCTGCGGAATCTGGAGCGCCTGCTCGGCGAGCGCGAGGACGACCTGCTGGCCGCCAACCAGCGGGACCTGGAGGCTCCGGGGGCGGACGACCTCCCGGGACCGATCCGCAAGCGCCTGGCGCTTTCGCCCTCCAAGCTGGAGACGTTACGGGAGGGCGTGAACGTCCTGATCGACTCGGCCGACCCGGTGGGGCGACCCATGATCCGCCGGGAACTGGACGACGGGCTGGTCCTCGAGCAGGTGCGGGTCCCGATCGGCGTGCTGCTGATCGTCTTCGAGAGCCGCCCCGACGCGGTGATCCAGATCGGCTCGCTGGCGCTTCGCACCGGCAATGCGGTGCTCATGAAGGGCGGATCCGAGGCCCTGCACTCCAACCGGGCGCTCACCGACCTGCTGCGGGAGGCGGTGGTCAAGGCGGGAGGACCCGCCGACGTGGTCCAGAACGTGGAGGGCCGGGAGGCGGTGGCCGACCTGCTGGCCATGGACGAGGACATCGACCTGGTCGTCCCCCGGGGCTCCGCCGACCTGGTGCGCGCCATCAAGGCGGCCTCGCGCATCCCGGTGCTGGGTCATGCGGACGGCATCTGCCACGTCTACGTGGATGCCGCCGCCGATCCCGGCATGGCCGTGCGGGTGGCGGTTGACTCCAAGACGAACTACGTCGCCGTCTGCAACGCCGCCGAGACCCTACTGCTCCACCGCGACTTCCGGGCCGGCCCGGCGGTGGTCCAGGCCCTGCTCGACGCCGGGGTCGATGTGCGCGGGGACGAGGCGGTGGCGGCCATGGCTCCGGGTGTCACGGCGGCCGGCCCGTCCGACTTCGGGCACGAGTTCGGGGATCTCACCATCGCCGCCCGGGTCGTTGACGGGGTCGACGAGGCCATCGACCACATCCACGCCTACGGGTCGGCGCACACCGACACCGTGGTCACCGAGGACGCCGGGGTCGCCGGGCGCTTCCTCGAGACGGTCGACTCGTCCTCGGTATTCTGGAACGCCAGCACCCGGTTCGCCGACGGGTTCCGCTACGGGTTGGGGGCCGAGGTGGGTATCGCCACCGGCCGCGTCCACGCCCGGGGCCCGATGGGGGCGGAAGGACTGTTCACCACCAAGTGGGTACTGCGGGGCGACGGGCATGTGGTGGGCGACTACGGGCCGGGCAAGCGGTCCTACACCCACCGGGACCTGGCGCTCGGCTGACGCCGCGCTACACGACCAGCAGCACCAGCGTCTCGGCCACGCAGGCGGGCCTGGCGGACCCTTCCAACTCGATCGTCACCTTCTCCTCGAGAAGGATGCCGTTGGGCTTCTCCGACACGCCCGCTATCTCCCGGACCACCCGCACCCTCGAACCGACCGGGACCGGGCTGAGGAACCGCACCCGGTTGAGGCCGTAGTTGATGATCATCTCGAGTCCGGGGAGGTCGAGAACGGGTCCGATTCCCGGTGTCAGCGCCAGGGTCATGAACCCGTGGGCGATGGTGGCGCCGAACGGGCCTTCGGCAGCCCGGGCGGCGTCCACGTGGATCCATTGAGGGTCACGGGTGGCGCCGGCGAAGCGGTCGATGTCGGCCTGGGTGATGGTGTGCCAATCGCCCACGCCGATGACCTGGCCGACCCGAGCCTCCAGTTCCGCCCTGATGCTCATCGGTCGCCCCGGTCGGCTGCTACGCGGGGTCGTCTTCGAGGGCCACCCGGATGCGGCGGAACCCCCGACCCTTCGACTGGACCTTGGTGATCCGCACCCGGCCCACCTCCTCGGTCGTGTTGACGTGGGTGCCGCCGTCCGCCTGGCGGTCCAGGCCCACGATGTCGATCACCCGGATCCGGCGCACCGAGCGCGGTATCAGGTTGACCTTGGTGCGGATAAGGGTGGGATCGAGATCGGCCTCCTCGCGGGGCATGAAGGACACCTCGACAGGCAGGTGCCGGGCGATGGCCTCGTTCAACGCCTGCTCGACGGGATCCCGGTGGCTGGCGTCCCAGTTGGGGATCTCGAAATCCAGGCGACCGTGGCCGGGTTCCATGTTGCCGCCCGTCACCGGGCTCCGGAACCGCTCCCAGATCACTCCGCAGAGGGCGTGCATCGATGTGTGCGTACGCATCAGCCGGTACCGGCGGTCCCAGTCGATCCTGCCGATCACCTTCGTTCCCACCTTCGGAAGCCCGCCCTCGAGCCAGTGCCACACACCGTCCGAGTCCTGCTTGACCCGTACCACCTGGAGCCGGTCATCTCCGATCGCCAGCTCTCCGACGTCAACCGGCTGACCACCCCCACCCGGATAGAACACCGTCCGGTCGAGCAACACCCGCCCGTCGTCAACGTCGGTGGCCACCACCTCAGCCGCCATCTCGCGGGCATAGGAGTCAACCGAGTAGATCTGCTCCGTCATAACGCCAACGATACCCCGATCCCGATCGGGCATTGTTCCCGCCCAACAGGTCCACCCCACCGGTCGGGAAGCACCACCCGCAGCCCCGTTGCCCTCATGTGGTCCGACCCGGTTCCGTGGAAGGATTTTTCGCGTTCTCGTAACAAGGGGTTGAAACCGTCACAGATCCGATATACGTTGCCTATCGCCAAGCACCTATACCGGCCGCTGGCACTGGTCCGATCGGTCCGGCCGGTCCGAGGGAACATCAAGGCTTATGGAGCGAACGGCCGACACCCGGCATCCAGCCGGGCATGGCCGACCACGCTCCAACAGGATGGGTGGTGGCGGGGGAGGGGCCCGGTGCGGAGCACCGGTTTTTCGCGACTTTTGGCGCCGGCGGTTCTTGAGGCAGAGGGCGTCACATGTGGTGTCCTGATCCTGAGGTTCGCCGACCGTCGGGTTCTTGAGGCAGAGGGCGTCACTTATGACGCCCTGATCCTGAGGTTCGCTCCGTGGCGATGGATCAACCGGACCCGGTCATCGGAGCGACTCCGGTAAGGAAAGGGACGGGTCAGCCGGCTTCCCTCAGGTCCTTGAGCCACCGCTGCCGGAGCCGGCGCCGTTCGCCCGGGGTGGTGCCACCCCAGACCCCCTCGGTCTGGTTGGTGCCCACCGCGTAGGACAGGCACTCGGACGCCACCGGGCATCCGTCGCATACCTGCTTCGCTCTCTCCACGCCCACCACGTCGCCCGGATCGGGGAAGAAGATGCCCGGGTCGGTCGTCCGGCACGCCGCTAGGTCGCGCCACGACGACCCACCCGCCGGGGACTGGGTCGCTGTGAGGATGAACGGTGTCGCGCTGCGTCTCATACCCCGTACAACAGCCGTCGGGCCTGACATGTTCCCTGTTTCTGACACGCGGTCGGCAACGGACGGTCAGAAGGGATACGGAGGGGGGACCTCACCCGGTTCGTAGCGGGCCAGCTCGCGGCGGGCCACCGCTCGGACATGCACCTCGTCGGGCCCGTCGAGGATCTGCAGGGAGCGGACCTGCGCATAGAGATGGGCCAGCGGGAACTGCTCCGACACCCCGGCGGCGCCGAACAGCTGGATGGCGCGGTCGATCACCAGCCTGGCCATCCGGGGCACGGCCACCTTGATTGCCGAGATCTCGACACGGGCCTCGCGGGTGCCCACCGTGTCGATCATCCAGGCCGTCTTCAACACCATCAGGCGAGCCTGTTCGATCCGGATCCGCGAATCGCCGATCCAGTCCCGCACCACACCCTGGTCCGACAGCAGCGACCCGAATGCCTGCCTGGCCTGTGCCCGGGCGCACATCAGATCGAATGCCCGCTCGGCCATGCCGATCGCCCTCATGCAGTGATGGATCCGTCCCGGACCGAGGCGGGCCTGGGCCATGGCGAAGCCCCCGCCCCGCTCGCCCAGGAGGTTCGAGGCCGGCACGCGGACATTGTCGAAGTGGATCGTGGCGTGGCCTCCCCGATCGTGATAGCCGAAAACGGAGGAATCGTGCTCGATGGTCACCCCCGGACGATCGAGCGGCACCAGCACCATGCTCTGGCGCCGGTAGGGATGGGCGTCCGGATCGGTCACCCCCATGACGATCGCCACCCGACAGCGCGGGCTGGCCGCCCCGGTCGAGAACCACTTGCGACCGCGGATGACGAGCTGATCGCCCTCCTCCGTGATACGGGTGCGGATGTTGCGGGGGTCCGAAGAGGCGACATCCGGCTCGCTCATCGAGATGCACGACCGGATGGCGCCCTCCAGTAGCGGATCGAGCCAGCGGCGCTTCTGCTCCTCCGTCCCGAACATGTGGAGGATCTCCATGTTGCCGGTGTCGGGGGCCGAGCAGTTCACCGCCTCGGGCGCCAGCAGCGGGCTTCGGCCGGTGATCTCGGCCAGCGGTGCGTACTCAAGGACCGACAGGCCCGCCCCCCGGTCCGGATCGGGCAGGAACAGGTTCCACAAGCCCCTGGCTCGGGCCTCCGCCTTCAGATCCTCCATGACCCGTGGATGGTGGTGGGGGTCCCCGGCAGCCGCCATCTGCTCTGCATAGAGGGCTTCGGCGGGGTAGACCATCCCATCCATGAAGTCAAGCAGCGCGGACCGGAGCCGCTCCACTCGCGACGAAAACTCGAAGTCCACCGGTTGCGCTTCTCCTCGGGCGCTGACTGGGAACGTTAGCTTCCCTGCCGTCCGCCCCGAAGGGGCCGCCGAGAGCAAGCCGGGGCGCGCCCTGATCGCCGGCCCGGACCGGCTACACTTGGCAGGTACGCGGTCGGCTGTTCAGGCGGACAGCCGAGCGTTACCCGACTCTTGCCGACCCGCTAGGGGGTGACCGCATGCTGAGATTCGTGGAAGAGATCCTCCTGCTCCTGCTCCGCGACGAGGACGGCAAGTTCTATCACGTGTCCCGGTTCGCGATGGATCGCGCCATCGCCGGGGCCGTCCTCATGGACCTGGCCATGGAGAACCGCATCGACACCGATCTCGAGGACATGATCCTGCTCGATGCCACCCCCACGGGCGACGACCTGCTGGACCCGACCCTGGCCCTGATCGCCGCCGGGGAGAAGCGCAACGCCCTCTACTGGGTGGAGCAGACAGCCCGGTACTCCGACGAGATCCGGGAGGCGGCCCTGTCACGGCTGGTGGAGCGGGGGATCCTGGAACGCCAGGAGGATTCCTTCCTCTGGGTGTTCCGTTCGAGGCGCTACCCGGCGGTTGACGGCGAGGCGGAGCGCGAGGTCAAGCTGCGGATCATGGGGGTGCTGTTCAGCGACGAGATCCCCGACCCGCACGACGTGGTGCTCATCTGCCTGGCCGACGTGTGCGGCATCTTCAAGCTGTTGCTGTCCAAGCAGGAACTTGAGCAGGCCGCAGCACGGATCGCGCAGGTGCGGAAGCTGGATCTGATCGGCCAGGCCGTGGCCCAGGCCATCCATGAGATCGAGATATCGATCGCCTCAGCGGTGATGTTCTAAGCCCGGCTTGACACGCCGTGCCGGAGAACGGGCACTCAACCACGTATGTAACTCCTTCGAGCCCCAGTGCCGCCGGAAGCTGCTTGACATCCCACCGGAGCGGTCTGCCAGGTCGGGCGGCCACTTGCAAGAAGTGGCCAGAGTTCACGAGCTTGCCAGCCGTGAGGTGGATGTGACAGTCCGGCGTCCGGGACGGGCCCAGAGGCTGTAGACGACCAGCACCGAGCCGAACGCAGCCAGGGCGTAGGGAGTGCTGATCGCCTCCGCTAGAGCGCCGAGCACCAGTGTTCCCAGCGGGAAGACGCCTCCCCACGCGAGCACGAACAGGCTCATCACCCGTCCCCGCTTGGACTCGGTGGCCAGGGTCTGGACCAGGGTGGTCAGGCAGGTGAGCAGGAAGAAGTTGAGGCCGCCCGCCACCGTCACAAGGATCCCCGCCGCCCAGACAGACCGGGTCACGGCGAACAACCCTTCAACCACCCCGAAAGCGACCGCGGCCCATGTGATGGTGGTCATGTTCAGCGGTAACCGGCCGCTCCCGGCCGTGAACGCGCCGAGCATGGCGCCGAGACCGATCAGCATTATCAGCATCGTGAAGGTCTGGTCGCTCCCGCCCAGAGTGTCGTAGGCGATCACCGGGAGCACGGCCATGTATGAGGTGCCGAAGACGGTCACCATGGTGGCCATGGCCAGCGCCTTCATGATGGTGGGACGCTCCCGGACGTACTCGATGCCCTGGCGCATCCGAGCGAAGACGCCGAGCGTGTCCTGCTCGGGCTGGTAGGGCCTCAGCGTGATCATCGAGGTCGCCACCGCTCCGGACAGGGCTGCCACCGCCCACACCGCGAAGGTGCCTCCGGGTCCCCAGAGAGCCAGGATCGGCCCCGCCAGCGCCGGCCCTCCGATACGGGCCAGGTTGAGCCCGATCGAGTTAGTCGACACCGCGCTCCGCAGGTCCTCGGGTGGGACGGAATTGGCCACCGCCGCCTGGTTGATCGGGATCGCGAACGCCAGCCCGACCCCGAAGACGAGGGCAAAGCCGAACATCACCACCACCGAGTCGGCGCGGCCGACTATGACCAGGTAGCTCATGACCGCAGCCGCGACGCCCATGACGACCTGGTTGGCCACGATGAGGAGTTTCCGGTCGAGGCGGTCGGCCACCACACCCACGAAGGGGGTGACCACAAGCATCGGGATGGAGTTGAAGAACGACAGCAGGCCCAGCATCCACGGGCTGTTACGGGTCAGGCGGGCCACCATCAACTGGAAAGTGAGCAAGCCGATCCAAAAACCCACCCGGTAGAAGAACAGCCCGGCCCACAGGACGGTGAAACTGCGATGCCGGAAGGCCCTCAGGGTTGATGTCGAGCCTCTATTGCGGGGTGTTCCTCGCCTCCCGGGCAGGGCGCGCCGCAGGCCGGTGACAGAGCGGAGCGTTGAAAGAGGTGGCAAACCGGATTCCATCCGTAAACAAGAACACCCGCCACCGTGACAGCGACGGGTTGACGGCTCCCAGACTAGTGGTCATGAGGGGTGGAGTTTGGGTAGCACCAGGAAGTTGGCGGTCCTGCTGGGCGATCCTGAACAACCCGCCTAGCCTGTCTACTCGTGAACCTTCACCTCCTGGACGCCACCTACGAGCTGTTCCGGGCCTATTTCGGGTATCCGAGGCGGGCTGCTCCGGACGGGATGGAGGTCGGCGCCGTCTACGGGGTGCTCGACTCCACGATCCGCCTGCTCCGCGAGGACGGGGTCACCCATCTGGCCGCTGCAACCGACGCGGTGATCGAGTCGTTCCGCAACGACATCTTCCCGGGCTACAAGACGGGCGAGGGAATCGAACCGGAGTTGCTCGGCCAGTTCCGGCTGGCGGAGGAGGCGTTGGAGATCCTGGGCGTGACCGTCTGGGCCATGCGGGACTTCGAAGCCGACGATGCCATCGCCACGGCCGCCCACCGCTGGAAGGACGATGTGGAGCGGGTGATCATCCTCAGTCCCGACAAGGACCTGATGCAATGCGTGATCGGGGACCGGGTGGTGACGTTCAACCGCCGGGAACGCAAGCGCTACGACGAGCGCGGGGTGGTGGAGAAGTTCGGCGTCCGGCCGTCCTCCATACCCGACTACCTGGCGCTGGTGGGTGACGCCGCCGACCGGGTTCCCGGGATTCCCGGCTGGGGCGCGAAGTCCAGTTCCACCCTCCTGGCCAGGTATGGCCACATCGAGGACATCCCCGCATCGCCCGGTAGCTGGGACGTGCAGGTCCGGGGCGCGGCCCGGCTGTCCACCAACCTGGAGGCGGCCCGAGCCGAGGCGGCCCTCTACCGGGAGCTCACCACCCTTCGACTGGACGTGCCGCTGGCCGAGGATCTGGAGGATCTCGAGTGGCGCGGCGCCCATCGAACACGCTTCCTCGAGCTGTGCGACCGGCTCGGCTTCGGCGCCATCCGCACCCGGCCCGGCCGCTGGAGGGTCTAGCCACCCGACCGCCAACCCCGAGGTTCTTTGACATTGGTCCTTTCGTATGGTCTAATCCTGCTGTTACAACGCGCTCATCCAGAGCGGTGGAGGGACAGGCCCTTTGAAGCCGCGGCAACCGACATGAGCGGTGCCAATGCCTGATCGATGAGACTGCCGAGGCGGGATTCCGCTCGCGGCGCTCAGACGAGCGCGTACAAGCGAGAGGAGACTGTCACACATGGATCGCCTGCACTTCAAGCCTTCAGCATCTGGCAGGTGCATGTGTTGTCCAGGCTCCCGGGTGATCCACCCGGGCGGTCCTGGCAACCGCCCGTAGCCGACGCCACCACCCGGGAGCCAACAAGGCCAACCAGCCACGGGTCCTCGATCCCGGACCTGTCGCCGACGCTCCGGATCTATCAGGACGGGGACTAGGCCAGAGCTGGTACAGCACGCAAGAACCAATCCGTAACCACGGAATCACGAAGGAGAAGAGACAATGAGCACTGGTGACATCAACGGAGTCGATACGGCTCACCTGTTGTTCGCGCGGGGAGTGGTCGGGGACACACCGGCCGCCGGCGACTACACGTGGAGGGCCTCGAACGAGTGGGTCCACGGAACCCACAGCAAGACGCAGATCGATGGCTACTTCGGTCTCGGCGAGGAGCGCAACCACAAGGGGACCTACGAGTTCGAGGCCGACCATCCGCTGGAGTTCAACGCGGAGGACAATGCCGCCACTCCCGTGGAGATCGTGCTGGCGGGCCTGGCCAGCTGCCTGACAGCCGGCGTGGCCGCGGTGGCCGAGAACCGCGAGATCAAGCTCCGCTCGGTGAAGGCCACGCTCGAGGCCGACATGAACATCGGGGGCATCCTCGGATCCGACCCCGATGTCAGGAACGGGTTCAACGACGTCCGGGTCAACTACGAGATCGACGCCGACGACACGAGCGAGGCCGATCTCGAGGCGCTGGTGGCGCAGTCCCAGAAGATCTCGGCGGTCTTCGACATCATGACCAATCCCACCAACGTGACCGTAAGCGTCGGCTGAGACGCCCGATCCGGAGTCATCGGATGCGTACTACCACCGTCGTCATCGGCGCCGGGCACAGCGGCTTGGCGGCGAGCTACTTCCTGTCGGCTCGGGGCATCGACCATGTGGTCCTGGAGCGGGGTGAGGTGGCCAATACCTGGCGGACCGAACGCTGGGACTCGCTGCGGCTGCTGACCCCCAACTGGCAGGTCAGCCTGCCCGGCCTCGCTTACGACGGTGACGATCCGGACGGCTTCATGACCGTGACGGAGTTGGTGGGCGTCATCGACCGGTACGCCCGGTTGGTGAACCCACCTCTCCGGACGCGCACCACCGTCACCTCGGTCCGCCCGGACGGTGACGGTTACGAGGTGGTGACCGACCGCGGCGTGTGGCGGTGCCGGTCGGTGATTCTGGCCAGCGGGGGCTTCAACCTGCCCAAGGTGCCCCCCATCGCGGCCGCCCTCCCCGACTCGGTCCGTTCCGTCACCCCGCACGAGTACCGCCGCCCCTCCGATCTCGAAGATGGAGGGGTGCTGGTGGTGGGGGTGTCCGCCACCGGCATCCAGCTCGCCGAGGAGATCCATAGATCGGGCCGTCCCGTCACCGTGTCGGTGGGTGAGCACGTGCGCATGCCCAGGATCTACAGAGGCCGGGATATCCGGTACTGGATGGACGTGACCGGCGTCTCCGACGAGCGCTACGACGAGGCGGACGATGTGTTCCGCGCCCGCCAGGTCCCCTCGCCCCAGCTGGTCGGATCCCCGGAGCGCAAGACCCTCGATCTCAACGCCCTGACCGACCAGGGGGTGCGGATGGTGGGTCGCCTGGCGGGGATCAGGGACGGAAAGGCCCAGCTGTCGGGATCCCTACACAACAAGGTCACCCGCTCCGACCTCAAGATGAACCGCCTGCTGACCACCATCGACGAGTGGGTCACGGAGAACGGGTTGGACGGACGGTACGATCCACCCCATCGATTCGAGCGCACCCGGGTCGAGGACTCGCCGCCGCTGCTGATCGATCTGGACGGGGAGAACGTCCGCACCGTGCTGTGGGCGACCGGGTACCGCCCCGACTACTCGTGGCTCCACGTTCCGGTGGTGGACTACAAGGGCCGGATCCGCCACGACGGCGGGGTGGTGAGCGATTCGCCGGGCCTGTACGTGATCGGGTTGAATTTCCTGCGCCGTCGCAAGTCCAGCTTCATCCACGGCGCCGAGGACGACGCCCGCGACCTGGTCGATCACCTGGCTGCCTACCTGGAGGCTCGGGTGCCGGTGGGAGTCGGCTGACCCATCGCCGGCGCCGGTGGCAGGACACGAGCGAGGAGGTAGGCGGATGGATTACGAGCCGGGAACACCGATCGTGATCACCGAGGCGGAAGGGGTGGGACTGACCACTCCCGAGCCGTTCGTGCGACATGTGAAGGCATTGCTGTCTCCCTTGCTCCAGCCGGGCATAGGAGACTTCGCCATAGGCACCTGCGAGGTACCGCCCGGCCAGAAGGGGAGCCTGCACACGCACGCGGACGCCGCCGAGATCTGGATGTTCTCGGAGGGCAGGGGTCGGGCGACGGTGGGTGAGCGGGAGATCGTCACCGGTCCCGGCACGGTCGTCTTCACGCCTCCCGGAGTCAGCCACCAGTTCTTCAACACCGGAGACAGCCCGGTGAAGCTGTTCTGGATGTACAGCCCGTCGGGCGCGGAGCGGGACGTCATCGACGCCTGCTTCAGCTAGAAGGACCCCGACCCGCCCGTAGGACAGCGCCGACCTAAGCCTCAGACCGCCACACACCGCGCCACGAACCTCAGGATCAGGGCGTCATTTTTGGTGCGGTGTTCCTGAGGATCAGGGCGTCATTTTTGGTGCCCTCTGCCCAAAGTTCGAGAAGTCGCGAAAATCGCGGCGAGCGGGCTTCGCCCGCCGGGCCCTCCCCCGCCACCACCTGTCCTGGCTTGGAGCGTGGTCGGCCATGCCCGGCCGGTTGCCGGGATCGGCGGGTCGCTCCATGAAGCCTTGTATGTTCCCTCCGGGCCGGCCGGATCGATCGATGAGAGCCTTCAGGCCGGTGTAGGTGCTTGGCGATAGGCAACATATGGTGGGGGTGTGACAGATTCGACCACTCCGCCCCTGATCCCCATTCAGGCGATCACTGTTGGCGTGGCGGGGACGCGCGTAGGCGCAACGGGACGGTTTCAGATCCGCCGGCGGCAGCCATGTCCTGGACGGACTTCTGCGGGCACGGACGTATCACGACCCCGACACGTCACGAGAGCCGGGCGGGTTCGGGTCAGCCGCCTCCGATGGGCGGCAGGAAGTGGACCTCGGCGCCCTCGGGGACGGGCTCGTAGAGGGCGTCGGTCATGATCTCGCCGTCGATCGCCACCGCCAGGCCCGACCCCAGATGCTCCCCCAGGCCGGGAAACCGCCGGTCCAGGGCGTTGATCAGCGAGCGCACGGTGGTGGCCTCGATCTCGACCTCCTCGACCCCTCCGGTGTAGCGCCGCAGCGCCGATCCGAAGATCACCCGGGCCACGTCAGCCGCCGTTGGCCCCGATGGCCTCCAGCACCTTGACCGGGGACATGGGCAGCTCGCTCATCCGCAGTCCGGTGGCGTCGTGGATGGCATTGGCCACCGCCGCCATGGGGGGCACGATGCCGACCTCGCCCACCCCGCGCACTCCGTAGGGGTGGCCCGGATTGGGTACCTCGACAATGACCGTATCGATCATCGGCAGGTCAGAGGCGACCGGCATCCGGTAGTCCAGGAATCCCGCGTTCTCCATGGTCCCGTCGGAGTCGAAGATGTACTCCTCGTTGAGCGCCCAGCCGATTCCCTGAGCCACCCCACCCTGCATCTGCCCTTCGACATAGCTCGGATGGATGGCCCGCCCGGCATCCTGGGCGGTGGTGTACCGGAGGATCTTGACGTAGCCTGTCTCGGGATCGACCTCGACATCGCACACCTGGGTCGAGAAGGCGGCGCCCGCCCCCCGAGCGTTCACGGCGGCGCTGGCTGTGATGGGACCGCCCGTCCCGGCGGCGTCGGCGGCCAGATCCCTGGTGGTCATAGGCGCCCGGTCCCCGGAGACGTGCTGGGCCCGTCCGTCCACCCATTCGACCTCCTCGACGTCGACATCCCAGACCTTGGCGGCCCGGACTCGCAGGTCGGCCACCACCTTGCGACAGGCGTCGATGACCGCCAAGCCGGTGGCGTGGGTGACCCGGCTCCCTCCGGTGACGTCGGTGTAGCCGACCGATTCGGTGTCGCTGACTATGGGGGTGATGTCGTAGACGTCGATGCCCAGTTCCTCCGCGGCCATGAGCGCCATCGAGGCCCGGCTCCCGCCGATGTCGGGACTGCCGGTGAGCACCGAGGCGGACCCGTCCTCGTTGATGTGTACCGTGGCGCTGGAGCTGCCCCCGAAGTTGAACCAGAAGCCGCTCGCCACTCCCCTGCCCTGGTTGGGCCCGAGCTCGATCGAGTATTGCGGGTGGTCCCGGACCGCCTCCACGGTCTCCCTGAAGCCGATCCGCTTGTGGATCGGCCCGTAGACGGACCGCACGCCCTCCTCGGCGGCATTACGGAGCCGGAAGTCGAGCGGATCCATGTCCAGCTGCTCCGCGATCTCGTCCAGCAGCGTCTCGGAGGCGAACGACGCCATCGGCGCTCCGGGCGCCCGGTAGGCGGTCACCTTCGGCATGTTGACCACCACGTCGAAGCCCTCGAGGAACACGTTCTCGATCGCGTAGGGGGCGAAGGCGCACATGCATCCCAGGCTCACCGGCGAACCCTTGAAGGCGCCTGCCTGGTAGGCCATGGAGCCCGACACCGCGGTCAGCCTGCCGTCCCTGGTGGCGCCCACCTTGAGACGTATCTTGCACCCGGAAGTGGGACCGGTGGCGCGGAACACCTCGTCACGGGTCATGACGATCTTGACCGGCCGGCCGGCCTTCTGCGAAAGCCGGGTCGCCACCGGCTCTATGTACACGGTCGTCTTGCCGCCGAAGCCTCCGCCGATCTCGGCGGGTATCACCTTCACCCGGGAAGGCTCCCACCCGAGCAGCTCCGCCGTGTGGGCCCGCACCATAAAGTGGCCCTGGGAGGAGCAGAAGACCATGGCCTTGCCGTCCTCGCCCACGTCCGCCACCACGGCGTGGGGCTCGATGTAGCCCTGGTGGACCGGTTGGGTTGCGAATTCCCGCTCCACTATCACATCGGCCTCGGCGAAGCCCTTCTCGATGTCCCCGCGGTCGATCACGTAGCGTGAGGCCACGTTGGAAGGCTTGTCCGGGACCGGATCCACACCCTCGGTGATCAGGTCCTCGTGGAGGATCGGGGCGTCGGGCGACATGGCCTCGGATACGTCCAGCACGTGAGGCAGGACTTGGTAGTCGACCTTGATGGCGGCGAGCGCCGTCAGCGCCTCCCGGCGGGAGGTGGCGGCTACGGCGGCCAGCGCATGGCCTTCGTAGAGCACCTTGTCACGCGCCATCACGTTGCGGCACAGGTCCAGGGGATCGTAATACTCCTCCCCGCTCCCTTCCCCGCCGGACTCCAGCATCGGGAAGTCGGCGCCCGTGACCACCGCCCGGACACCTTCCATCGCCTCGGCCGCCGAGGTGTCGATGGAGAGGATGCGGGCGTGGGCATGGGGAGACCGGAGCACTGCGCCGATCAGCATCCCGGGCAGGTTCAGGTCGGCGCCGTACTTGGCCCGGCCGGTCACCTTGTCGAGCCCGTCGTGGCGGACCGGACGGGTCCCGACCCATTTGTAGCCAGGCTGGGAATCGGTGGTGGGGGTAGCGGTAACGGTCACGCCTGTCTCCTTTGTCCTATGAAGCCGCGGCGGTCTCTCCCATACGGTCGGCCGCGTCCAGGATCGACCGCACGATCTTGTCATAACCGGTGCACCGGCAGAGGTTGCCGGCGACGGCGTAGCGCACTTCTTCCTCGGTGGGATCCGGGTTGCGGTCCAGTAGCGCCTTGCCGGCCACCAGGAAGCCGGGCGTGCAGATCCCGCACTGCAGGGCCGCTCCCTCCAGGAAGGTCTCCTGGAGCGGGTGGAGGCCGTCCGGGCCGGCCATCCCCTCGACCGTCTCGATCGTCGCCCCCTCCGCCTCCGGGGCGAAGACCAGGCAGGAACAGGTGAGGCGCCCGTCGAGGATGACCGAGCACGCCCCGCAGTCGCCCGTGGCGCAGCCCTCCTTGACCCCCATCAGCCCGACCACGTCACGCAGCGCGTCCAGAAGGCTCTGATCCTCCTCGCACAGGAACTCGGCGGGGTCGCCGTTGATGGTGCAGGTGACATGCTTTCTGCTCATACGGGGATCCTCACTGGTGCGGGCGCTTCATCAGCCGGTCCGGGCGGCGCGACGGGCCGCCAGCCTGAGGGCCCTCACCGCCAGCACTCCGGCCACCTGCCGGCGGTATGCGATGGTGCCGCGCTTGTCGTCGATGGGGTTGCAGACCGCCGAGGCCTCCGCCGCCACCCGTTTCAAGGCCTCCTCGGTGAGCGGGTGGCCCACCAGGATGTCCGCAGCCGCCGGAACCATGACCACGGTGGGCGCCACGGCGCCCAGGGCGACCGACACCTCCCGGCATCTTCCCGCGTCATCGAGCGTGAGGCGGGCGCCGGCGCCGACCACCGCGATGTCCATCTCGGTGCGGGGGATGAACCGCAGGTAGGCGTCGGAGGTGCGGGGCGGGGGACGGTCGAACACGAGCTCGACCAGGAACTCGTCGGTGGCCAGCGACGTGGTGCCGGGGCCGGTGACCACCGAGGCCACCGGGATGGTTCTCATTCCCGCGGGTCCGGCGATCACCGCCCGACCGTCGTTCACCACCATGGCCGGAACGGAGTCGGCGGCAGGCGAGGCGTTGCACAGGTTGCCGCCCAGGCTGGCGCGGCTCTGGATCTGATCCGATCCGATCAGGTGTGCCGCCTCCACCAATCCCGGCAGGTCGGCGACCAGGTCCTCCTCCTCGCTCAGCCGTGCCGAGGGGGCGGCGGCGCCGATCACCCACGTATCCCCTTCCCTGTGAAGGTCTGTCAGCCGGTCGATCCGCTTGAGATCGACTGCCACGCCGGGCTCCGGCCGGCCCATCCGCAGCTGGGGGATGAAGTCGGTGGCCCCGGCGTACACCTGGGCACGGATGTCGCCGGCCAGGACCGAAACGGTCTCTTCGATGGATGTGGGGGCGACATACCTCATGGCACAACCGAACTCGTAGCTCCTCCTCCGGAGAACTGGACAAAGGCGCTCGTCGAGCCCCCGGAGACGGCCCGCAGGGTAGCAGGCACGCGTGTCTCCGAGCATGGCGCCACCATCGGCCGGCGCCCTCCTGCCGCCACGGCCGTTCGGCCCCACACCGCTAGCGTTGCGGATTGCAACCCCCGCACAACAATCCGGCACGAGTACCCGCCGGCGGAACCGAGAGGACACCAGCATGTGGAAGGTCTCACCCACCCGGCTCGAGGACATCTGTACCGCGATAATCCGGGCGGCGGGAGCGCCCGGCTCCGACGCCCGGCTGGTGGCGGACCACCTGGTCGACAACGACGTCATCGGGCACCACTCCCACGGGGTCATACGGCTGTGGGACTACATCGAGTGGGCTCATCAGGGCGATCTGATCCCCGGCGCCCGTCCCCGGATCGTCAGCGAGACACCCTCCACCGCCCGGATCGACGGTAACTGGAACTTCGGCCAGGTGGTCGCCACCTACGCAACCGGCCTAGCCATCGAGAAGGCCCGGACCGCCGGGGTCAGCGCGGTGACCATCCGGAGGGTGAAGCACATCGGCCGGCTGGGCCGCTACGCCGAGCAGGTGGCCGGGGAGGGCCTAGTGTCGATGATCTTTACCAACGGCGGCGGCCACGGCATCAACCAGGCGCCGTTCCGCGGCACGGAGCGGAAGCTGTGCTCCAACCCGATAGCCATGTCGGTGCCGTCCCGCCTGGCCGGACCCTTCCTGCTGGACTTCGCCACCTCGGTGGCGGCGGAGGGCAAGGTGCGCGTATACAGGGCGCGGGGAACTCCCACACCCTCCGGCTGGATCCTCGACTCCGACGGGAACCCGTCCACCGATCCCGGGGACCTAGCCGCCGGCGGGGCGTTGCTCCCGTTCGGAAGGGCCGAAGGGCACAAGGGCTACGCGCTCGCGTTCATGGTGGAGTTGCTGGCCGGGGTGATGTCGGGCGGGGGTATCTCGGGCGATCCCGGCCGTTCCTTCAGCAACGATTCGATGATCATCGTGATCGATCCCGAGCTTTTCGTGCCCATTGCCGAGCTCCAGGAGCGGTCCCTGACGCTGACCGAGCACCTCAAGGACACCCGCCTGGCCGATGAGTCGGAGCCGGTCCTGTATCCGGGCGAGAAGGAAGCGGAGGCGCGGTCGGCCAATCGGGGACGTGACATCGAGCTGCCCGACCCGGTACGCCAACAGCTTCTGACGATGCTCCGGCGATTCTCGCTACCCGAGGCGAAGTTCGCCTCCTCCGGCTAGTTGGCCGCTGACCACTCCGGAAGCCTGAACAAATCATCAAGGCCGGGATGGGACCTGGTGAAGAGCGGGGGAGGGGTGGGCCCACCTGGATTTGAACCAGGGACCTCATCCTTATCAGGGAGGGTAATCTCGCAGTTGAGAGGGCTATTATGTGGCTGTGTCCCACAATCCGACCCACAGTCGGTCAGGGACGACCAACCAACCCTCTAGCGGCGCGGTTTCGACCGGCGATTCTGCGAAACATTCGGCTGGCCCTGACAGGGGCCATACCGATCCGAAGCCTACACGTCCGCGGTCCAGACCCAATCCACCGGCAGAGGTGGGCCCTCAGCGGTCCCGACGTAAGACCACCGGGAACTGAGAGGCTCGAGTAGCCCGACGTCTACATGGACGAGGGGTGGGAGTGGACGACGCCGATCATCAGAGCCGCGAATGTGCGGAGCGATCCCGAACGAAGCGGACTGTTCGTTGTTGAGCCCTCCGCGTCTCAAGTGGCGGAGTTTAAGACCGCGTAAACTGCCAGTTAGCTCACTGTTTTCGTTCCTCAACAATAGGAGTCGTGCAGGCTCTCCGAGGGGTTACAACTCGCCCGGCACCTACACGAACCCTCCAGACGCTGTCAAGGCCGGCTGGGAGGGTCGCGGTTCTCACCGACCGAAATTGCGCGGCTAGAGGATTGGTAGGTGGTTACGTTTCGTCAGTATTGAGGACCTTGGAGAGGAAGTCCACTGTCGACGCGACTCCCCTGATCTGAACCGCGGTCTCGATCAGGGCGTTCGTAGCAACCGGGGGTCGACTTCGGCGGCTAACGCGATCGTCAAATAGGTCAAAGGACCCTCGCCCCCTGCACTACAAGGAGACCGGTCTTCACTATCGGCTGAAGTCGCTCGGGCGGGGGAAGCCGGTTCTTATGATGGCTATGCCGACCATCGATGGGATTGGTGGGTTTGACCCTGCTGTTGTCTCAGGGTATGCCCATCCGATGTCATTGCCCATGATTCCAGCGGGTGCCCGTTTTGGTGATACGTCTAATACGGCAAGCAGTGAGATAGGAGCGTCGCCTGCTGATGCGTATTGTGTGGGCTGGCTAGTGAATCGCTGTTGGGCACGTTCGAGCGAGATCGGGTTGTATTTTTCTACTTTTAGTTCGAGGACTATATTGCCGAGCAGCAGGTCGGTCGTTCCACCGGCACGTCCTGTACCTTTAGCGAGCCTTGCCCCGATAGCCTGGTCGGATGAGAGGAAGAATCTCAGTTCGCTTTGGAACCACTCTTCGTCGGGTTCGTGCTTCCCTCCTAAGCGCTCGTCAAGGGCGTTGTGTCCGTACCTCAACACTCCCTCGAGGAGCAACCGGATGTCGCGCCGGTCCTTCACCTCAAGCTGTGGCAGTCTGTTCTGGAGTTCATTCATCATGCTCTGAAGGCGCCTGGCTGTGTGGGGCATGTCGAGCGGCGTGGCGCTATCGGGTTCGAATGTGACCAGTTCGAGGGTCGTGTTACCAGCCAGGCGTGTGTCGAGTTGCTCTGAACCGTGTCGGAACATCGCCCGTGCTGTCAGACTGAGGGGAGGTGTGTTGAGAGGCCGTTCTCCGGCCACGCGGATCTCCAGCGGCTGTTCTAACGCGTCTGGGGTGAAGGTAATGTCCGAGGCGTGTAAGTAGTCTGGTGGGTGCACGGTCAGAAATGTCACATCGAGCCGGTCTGCGTTGGTCGGCCACTCGCTGACGCGTGCTTCGACTTGGAGTTGGTGCATGGCTCCGGGCCGCAACACGGTAGGCCGCATCACTGGTTCGCCGTCCAGCCGGATCAAGAGAGCAGCCGAAGGCTCCGTACGTTGCTCGTCAGATTCGAAGGGGGTTTGAGATACGCGAGGCGAGCTGCGGAACGACGTAGTTATTCGTGGGGGTAGTGGAACTTGGCTAAGCTTTGAGGCGACGAGCCGAGGCATACGGTGGTTGGTGAGCGTGGCGAGTAGTTTGCATGCCTCGGCCAGGCTCGGTGGCCAATGTTCCTGACATTGCTCGGCAACGGCCTCGGCGCGTACTTTGGCGGCGACGGCGTGCCGATGCGTTTCGGGTTCAGCGTTCCAGAGGGCGTTGGTCCAGCGAACTCCATGGATCAGTGCCTCAACCAGCTCTGAGAACGCCCATACGACGTCGTTCTCAGTCCGTGTTGACGTGTCTCTGAACACTGCGAGGGCAGCAGAGAGCGGCTCTACATTCCGGGAACCTTGCTCAATAGCACCAAGGGTGTCTAAGAGAGCGGTCCGCGCCCGTATGGCTCCTAGCGAGTCGGGCTCCGAGTCGCTCGCTGCGTGATCTGCGCGCAGTTCCTCTGCTTTCTCGCAGATGCCTGCTAGGTGTTCAATGTCTCCAAGTGCAACAGCCTGTTCTAGCTCGAAGCGCAAGAGCGTTAGGCGGACCGCCCGGCGACGCGCACTCATTTCGATGGTATCAGGGATCGTGTCCAACAAGCTACGAATCAGACGACAAGCGACATCGGGTCGGCTTTGTTCAGCAAAGACATCAGCCGAGAGAAACAGCCGTTGCCGATCTGAACCTACGGCGGCCAACTCTGTTTGTTCAAGCGACTCGATCTGAACCTCGGTAAGGTCCCGCCGACCAAGTTCTTGGAGGATTTCCATCTTCCTGTGGTCACCTGCGTACTCAAAATGCTCGTCGTCGGCGGTGAGGGCCCTGATAGCAACATCGGACCAGCCTTTCGCTTGCAGCAGCGACCTGTTCCTTAACAGTGTGTCACGAGCACTTGAAGGAGGCATCGAGGCAACCGCCACCAGTGCCACTAGCCGGGTACCGCGCAACAGCCGGGCATCGTCGTGCGCTAATCGGAGTGCTGCATCGATGGCGTGTTGGACAACCAGCTCATGACTCCGCTCTTTCGCGTGAGCTAGAGCTACCACGAGAAGCTTGTCGGCGACGCTTTGTTGATCGACCAGGTCAGGTGGTATCCGGCGGCTGGCGTCAATAGCCCCCTTCACTACGATCAGGTACGGGTCGCTCAGGCCAGCAACGACGGCTTCAGCGAGCAGCGGTGGGAGACTTTCCGATGGAAGCGCCTTCATCACGATCTCAGCCGCCTCCAGCCCCGCGGCGCGGACGATCTGCTCGGCGGCGAATATCGCCGTGTAAATGAGCGGGAGAATCTCACCTGTGTACCTGAGCGGCTCAGCGGCGACCCGCGCGGCTACTTGGACGAGTTTCGCTCGGACGTCGGGTGTTGTTTCGGCGTGCCTGTAAATCTCCTGACAAGTAGTGAGAAGGCCACCTGGGTCAAGGTGCCCTGCCGCCACCACAGCGTCGACGACATTGCGCACAATTTGGCTGATACAGTCTTGCTCGACCATCTTCCCGATGGCACCTCGAGGGCCGTCCGGATCGGACTCTTCGAAGGTACGTGCGTGCTCAAGCCACGACAGGAGCAAGAACAGGATACGGTTGGTCGACCCGACCGTGGTAGGCGAGGCCAGTATCGCCGGTCTGAGCAGTTCGGCGGCCTTGCGTTGATAGTCTTCTTGGAGGTTGTAGTCCAGCCATACTCGTTGTTCTGACAGAACCATCAGTGCTCGATCAAACACCACGGTCGCAACCTCGGACGACGGGGGTTCGGATCCGCGGCGCAGGGCGGCCTCGAAGCAGCGAAGCAGCCGAACCCGGTACTCGGGACTCGCACGATGCCATCTCGGCGCTACCGCCGCCTCGACATCAGAAGGATCGTTGCGGAGAACCAAGGCGACAACATCGATGATCTTATGCGACGGCTCGTCGGCGTTGATCAGGTCCTCGGGGAATCGCAGTCCGTCCAACAACGCGGACAGAAGACGCGTACCGGCATCTGCATCAACTGAAACGACATGCTGCGCAGCGGCCGCAGCTCCCGCCCGGCGCCACGATTCACCACGAGCGAGCAACGCCTTGAACCTCGACTCAACCGCATCTGGACTGAGAGAGTGATAGTGGAGTAACGCCGCAGGCTCGCCACCCCGTCGGAACATCGCGGGAAGGCCCGCCCAAGCGGCGTGGAATATCACGCCGTCGACCAGGCCATCATCCAGATCCTCTTTCGTGCCGTTCTCGCTCAGGTAGCGACAGCCCTCTGATTGGGCCCACCCATCGCGAACTGCCGAGACACACAGAGAATGCAAGAGGGCTGATCCCGTCGATGCGTCGACCCGGAGGAGCACCTCTAAGAGCACCGGGATTCTCAACTGGTCTGCGTCCACGTAGAGCATCTGTTTGATCTCATCAGAGAACACTTCTGGGGCGAGTTCGGCTGCAGCCCGGAGTTCGTTGGCTGCTTCCTCGTCCCACCGATGAAGGTCAACCCTGTTTACCAGTCCGACCACCTGCTGAGCAGCCGCGCTCAGCGATCCTGCTACGAATGTGCGATTGTTCACGCGCTGTTGGCGTTCCTCGGCAGCGACACGCTCTCGCTCAGCTTCTTCCTGCTCTCGCTCGTCGCGTTCTGCGATCTGCTGCTCCGCCCATGTGCCTAGATTCGGGATCCTCCCCCCACGAGACCGGTCGGTGCACTGGCGGCAGTTGTTCTCATAGAAGCTGACAGCCGACTCTGATAGCTGCATCAGATACGGGTTGGCGGGCTTCGTGGCGTAGTCGCATGTGAATCCCCCGCCAGTGACCGGGAGACCACTCATCTGCTCAACTAACCCGACTCCTCCCACACGATGGGCGCGGATATGGGTACACCATGCCTTTCCGAGCTCCATCATCTCCTTATTCTTGCGGCCAAGCTCAAGCGCCTCTTCGACCATATCGGTCATCAGCTACCCCTCACTGTTGTACTCGCATACCGTTGCAATATCCAACCATTGCTCTGCGATCACTGCCAACCACCGAATCGCTCCTCTGAATCGCACATACTCGACATAGCTGGCCGCGATGTGTTCAGGTGGGTTGACATAGCGGGCGATGTAGCGTCGTGAACGGTGGCCGAGGCACCGTTCGAATCGTACGGGTCGACGTTGGTTGCTTGAAACCTGTCACGCCACGCCCGGCGTAGCCTTCGGAGCCCATGGGAGGGCTCGGGCTTGCTCGGGTGTGATGAGATCCTCGAAAGGTGAGCGCATGGAGCGCCAGCCTAGGGACCGTCCCCACCCGCCGACGGAGAGCAGCCGCGCTGCTTCCGGGACCATCACTCACACCGACGAGAACAGGTGCCACCCGGACGTCCTGAACACCGGCAGCGCAGAGGGTGTCAACTCTTCCAACCAGCAACTAGAGAACGGCCAACGCAACTGCGGTAACTGCCGCTAGTGTTGACGATCGTCGAGATTCCCCGGTCTCGATCAGTGAATTTCCCCACCCTG
>JAPPHZ010000028.1 GCA_028820935.1 bacterium
AGCGCGCTTCGTTCGGGACGAAGAGGTCGTGGGTTCAAATCCCGCCTGCCCGACCAGCAGTCTGTTGGTGCTCGACTCTCGCGGCCCGGCGGGCCTTGATCAGAAGGTGTCCGCCCACGAAGACGGTTCCGAACACGCCTCCTCGCCGTCCCGCTTAGTAAAGGCGGACGGGGTTTCCTTAACTTACGCCCGTCTCTTGTTAAGAGGTCTTTAGTCCACCCTTCGATTACGGAAGCTTGTACCGGATTGCGCTACTGAGAATGAGTGGGGTAGGCCGCCTGCAAGGAGGGACTTGCTACCCGGCGGCTCCGGACTCCAGCTTGGACGCTGCGGCGTACTCGAATGCGGCGAGGGCGCTCGACACATGGCCGATCTCCCGTGCCGCGATCGCGGCTGCCTCGGCGCTGATCGGCCGGGCATCGGGGGCCTTGACGTGGACTTCGGCCACCCGCTCGAACAGCAGGAACCAGCCGATCGCCTCCTCGACCGAGCCGCCCACGGTGACCGGCCCGTGATTGCGCAGCAGCACCGCCTTGGCGTCACCCAGGGTGGCCGCGATCTTCTTGCCGGTGTCGAAGTCCGAGACCTGGACCTCCTCCCCTTCGTACACCTCGTGGTCGTCCAGGAAGGCGGTGGCCTCCTGGCAGATCATCCGGAAGCCCTCCACGTTGGCCGCCCAGGGCGTGGCGTACGGGGTGTGGGTGTGGGCCACCGCCACTGCGTCGGGACGTGCCTCGTGGATGGGAGCGTGGATGTAGTAGGCGGTCATGTTGATCGAGCCGCCGCCCTCCACTCGCCCATCCGGACCGACCAGCACCAGGTCGTCAACGGTGGTGCGGTGGAACGGCACCCCGTAGCGGATCAGCCACATGGCGTCGGTACGTTCCGGATCCCGCGCCGTGATGTGCCCGTCTCCCAGCGATCCCCATCCGAAGGCGCCGAACAGGCGGTAGGAGGTGACCAGCATCCGCTTCCGGTGGGCGCGCAGTTCCTCGACCGAAGCGGGTTCGGCGCGGGCCGCCGCTCCGTCGGATGCGATACCAGATCGCCAAACGGGGTAGGAGCCGACCATCGCGCACAGATTACCCGAGGCTGCGATCTTGTTACCCGAGATTGCAGCTAGTGGCCTGTCTGCGAAGCGACCAGGCCTGTTCTGGCGGTCATCGGCGCCCCATCGCTGCGTTCCGCTTCCTCAACGTACCACTGCGGGTACGCCTTCGTCAGCGGGCCTTGCGAGGAACACCGCTGCCGACGCCATACCACACCGCCGCTCCACAGACAGACCACTGCTAGATCAGCAGCTCGGCGATCTCCACCGCGTTGAGCGCCGCTCCCTTGCGCAGGTTGTCGCCCACCACCCACAGGCTGATTCCACCGGGCACGCCGATGGTGGGACGGATGCGGCACGCCAGCACCGGATCCTGGCCCGCCGAGTCCAGCGGGGTGGCCACGCGGTCATCGCTCCACAGCTCGACGCCCGGCGCGTCCGCGAGCACCCGCCGGGCGGTTTCGGGGTCGACAGGCGAGTCGAACCACATCGAGGCGGAGATGCCGTGGCCCACCATGACCGGCACCCGCACGCAGGTCGGTTCCACCTCGATGCTGTCCCGTTCGAGGATCTTGCGCGTCTCGTTCACCAGCTTCCATTCCTCGTCCGTGTGACCGGCATCGGTGATCGACCCGGCCAAGGGCAGGACGTTGAAGGCGATGGGTCTCTGGAACGGATCGGTCTCGCCCTCGTCCCATCCTCCCCGCACCAGCGCTTCACGGCGGTCACCGAGTTCGAGCATCTGTTGCCAGAGCGTGTCCATGCCGGTCATCCCGGCCCCCGAGACCGACTGGTAGGACATGGCCACCATGCGGTCCAGCCCGGCGTAATAGTGCAGCGGTCCGGCGGCCATCATCAGCGTCATGGTGGTGCAGTTCGGGTTGGCGATGATCCCGTCGCTGTCGGCCGCCGCGTGATCGTTGACGCCCGCCACCACCAGCGGAACCTCCGGCGCCATGCGGAAGGCGGAGGAGTTGTCGATCACGACGGCTCCCCGGTCCACGAACGACGGGGCGAAATCCCTGCTCCTCCCCGCACCCGCGGAGAAGAGGGCGATGTCGATCCCCGAAGGGTCTGCGGACGACAGGTCCTCCACCGTGATGTCACCCCAGCGGGTGGCGACCACCCGGCCGGCTGAGCGGGAGGAGGCCATGAGACGCAGCTCCGAGAGCGGGAAGTCCCGTTCCTCGAGGATCTCGAGCATGGTGCGGCCCACCGCTCCGGTGGCACCGACCACGGCTACTCGTGGATCAGGCATCGGCGCCGACCTCCGCCGTGATCACAGGGGGGTCGAACTCGGCGTGCAAGGCGCGCACTGCGTCCTCCACCGAGTCCCGATTCACCACGCACGAGATCCGGATCGGGGACGTGGAGATCATCTCGATGTTGATGCCGGCGTTGCCCAGGGCGCGGAACACCCGGGCCGCCACGCCGTGGGTGGATCTCATCCCCGCTCCCACCAGCGACACCTTGCCCACGTTGGCATCCACGGCGGAGCCCTTGGCGTCCAGCTCCACGACCAGCTCGGCGGTGGCCCGGCGAGCGACGTCGACGTGGGCCTCCGGGACCGTGAAGCTGAGGTCCGTGCATCCGTCCTCGCCCACGTTCTGGACGATCATGTCCACGTTCACCCGGGCGCCCGCCAGCTTCTCGAAGATGGCCGCCGCGACGCCGGGGCGGTCTGGTACTCCGCGCAGGGTCACCTTCGCCTCCGAAGTGTCGTGCGCGATGCCGCTGATAATCGCTTCTTCCATCACCTTCTCCTTGACCCAGGTCCCCTCGTCCTCCACGAACGAAGACCGCACGTGGATCGGAATGTTGAACTTTCTCCCCACCTCAACCGAGCGCGCCATCAGCACCCCGGCGCCCCCGGCGGCCAGCTCGAGCATCTCGTCGAAGGAGACCTCGCCGAGCTTGCGAGCGTCGGGCACCACCCGGGGATCGGCCGTGTACACGCCGTCCACGTCGGTGTAGATCTCGCACACCGCCGCGGAGTAGGCAGAGGCCAGCGCCACCGCCGTGGCGTCGGAGCCGCCCCGTCCCAGCGTGGTTATCTCCCTCGAGTCGGGATTCACCCCCTGGAACCCGGCCACGATCACCACCTGCCCGGCCGCGATGCTGTCCCCTACCCGGGTCCCGCGTATCTCGGTGATCTTCGCCTCGCCGTGGGCGGAGTCGGTGAGTATCCCGGCTTGAGGACCGGTGAGGCTGAGCGCCGGAATGCCCTTGTCGTGGAGAGCCATGGCGAGCAACGCCATGGAGATGCGCTCGCCCGCCGTCAGGAGCATGTCCATCTCCCGGGCCGGTGGGCTGGCGCTCACCTGATGGGCGAGGGCGATCAGGTCGTCGGTCTGCCTACCCATCGCCGAGACCACCACCACCACGTCGTTGCCGGCGCGCTTGGTGCGAGCCACCCGGTGGGCGACGCGCTCGATGCGCTCCGAGTCGGCCACTGACGTGCCGCCGTACTTTTGGACAACCAGAGACATGGCAAGCAGTTCCAGGGAGAGGCGCGGGCGGGGCCGCTTTCTATTGCTCCGATCCGCGCTGGCATGCCGTGGCGCGTCGGAGACTCTTACAATAGCTCCCATGGGGAAAGAGAAGAGAGCCCGCCAGAAGCAGAACCGCCAGGCCCGCATCGAGGAGGAGCGCCGGGCCGCCCAGCGGGCCAAGTGGCGGCGCCGGATTATCACGGGGCTGGTCCTGTTCGCGCTGCTGGTGGTGGTCTTCGTGGTCGGGAACCTGCTCACCGGCGGCGGTGACGCCGGAGTAGCGACCACCACCGTCCCGGTCGTCACCGACACCACCGCCGCGCCCGGCGGCCCATAGGGACCGGGCACGGATGGCCTCGTAGCCAAACCTCACACACCCCGAGACGCCGAGAACGCGAAAATCGCCGGAACGCAGCCTCCCCGGCGGGCCCATCCCCCAGCCACCACCTCCTTCGGTCCGAGCGCGTTCCGCCATCCCCGACGGGTCCGCTCCCGAATTGATCCCGGTTCCGGTTCCCTCGACGTCGATTAGCTGAGAACCGGCGGTGCTTGTGACTGCCGTTCAGTATGCAAGGGGTGCGTGACAGTTTCAACCCCCTTGTCCGGGCGCCGGAATCCCGTCACCACCACAGTCGGGTAGCGGACGCAGCCAACAGAGGCCCGGGACCGGGATCTCGGCGGTGGGCATCACCGGTACGTGCCTGCCGTCGATCCGCCCGACTCCTTACCGGCGCCCGATCCGAGGAATCGGGGTTAGCCTCATCTCCGGATGGCCGTCGATCTTCACACCCACTCCACCGCCTCCGACGGCAGCGAGAGCCCGGCCGCGGTCGTGGGGCTGGCCGCCCGGGCCGGTCTTTCCGCGGTGGCCCTGACCGACCACGACACGCTTGAAGGGATCGAGGAGGCCCGCGCGGAGGCGGGTCCGGCCGGTATCGAGCTCATCCCCGGTGCGGAGGTGGCCTGCGAATGGAAGGGCGGCGGGCTCCATCTGGTGGTGCTGTTCCTGGAACCGGGACCCGGCCCGCTCCAGGATCGCCTGGCGGAGTTCCGTGCGGGCCGGGACCGCCGCAACCAGGCGATCGCCCGCCGGCTCGACGAGATCGGCGTGGACATCGACTACGAGGAGGTCCTCGCCCAGGCCCGGGGTGGCGGGAGCGTGGGCCGACCCCACTTCGCGGCCCTCCTGGTCGCCAAGGGATATGTTCCCGACATCCCCACCGCCTTCCGGGAATACCTCGGGTCGCGCGGCGTGGCCTACGCAACCCGCCCACTGCTGCCGCCCGAGGAGGCCATCCAACTGGCTCGGCGCTCCGGCGGAGTGCCCGTGGTGGCGCATCCCCATACCTTGGGACTGAACACGGCCGAGGAGTACGCGGACGCCTTCCGGCGCCTGGCCGGACACGGTCTGGTGGGCGTGGAGTGCTACTACGGCGAGTACCCGGCCGAGACCCGCCTCCAGCTCGAGGCCACGGTCCGGTCGTTCGGCCTCCTTCCGTCAGGCGGGTCGGACTTCCACGGCTCCTACAAGCCCGGCCAGAGGGTGGGCGTCGGACGGGGCGATCTGGTCGTCCCCGACCGGATCCTGGCGGACCTGCAGGCCGCCCGGGACGGCTGAAGCGATGCGCCGGCCGGCAGGAGGGATAGCGCGGGCCGCCTCGGTGGTCGCGGTCGGCATCCTGGTATCCCGCATCCTGGGGTTCGCCCGCAACGTGGTGCTGGCCAACCGGTTGGGTGACAGCCCGGCCGCCGATGCCTACGAGGCCGCCTTCATCATCCCCGACTTCCTGAACTACCTGCTGGCCGGAGGTTTCCTGGCGATCACGTTCATCCCCATCGTCAGCAGGTACCGGGCCAGAGGCGACGGCGCGGGTGCCCGGACCGCGTTCAACGCGGTGCTGGGGCCGGTGGCGGTGCTCATCATCGCCCTGACCGTGGCGGCGGCGCTGGCCGCCGACCTGGTGGTCGGGTGGCTGTTCGGTTCGGGTGGCCGGCTCGACGCCGCGCAGCTGGCCGAGGTGGCCCGCCTCACCAGGCTGGTGCTTCCGGCGCAGGTCTTCTTCGTGGTGGGCGGGCTGTTCACAGCGGTCCAGTACGCCCGCGGGCGGTTCCTGGTCCCGACCCTGGCCCCGATCATCTACAACCTCGGGATCATCGTGGGCGGCGTGTTGGGAACATCGTCCGGCGAGGCCTCGGCCACGGGCTTCATCGTCGGAGCGGTGGCCGGGGCCTCGATCGGCAACTTCGCCCTCCAGTGGTGGGGCGCCGCCCGGGCGGGCTTCCGGGTGCGCATGATGGTTCCCGACTTCCGGCATCCGGCCTTCCGGGAATACCTGCTGCTGGCCTTCCCCCTGATGGTGGGCCAGTCGATCGTGGTGCTCGACGAGTCCATCGGCAAGATCGTGGCGGCGGCGGCCTCGGACGGGTCGATCTTCAGCCTGAACCTGGCCCGGCGGGTCAACATGCTGCCGGTGGGCGTGATCGCCCAGGCCGCCGGGGTGGCCGCCTTCCCGTTCCTCGCCCGCCTGGTGGCCGAGGGCCGCGGTGCCGAGATGCGGGAGTCCATGGGGCGCACCATCCGGACGGTCCTGTTCGCGTCGGGCGGAGCGGTGGCGGCCGCGGTGGCAGTCGGCCTGCCCGCCGTCCGGGTCGCCTTCCAGCACGGAGCGTTCAGCGAGGACGGCACGGTGCTGGTGGCGGCGGCCCTGGTGGGGTACTCGCTCGGCATTCCGGCGTGGGGCATCCACCAGCTGTTCGCCCGCAGCTTCTACGCCCACCGCCAGATGTGGGTCCCGGTCATCGCGGGGACCGCCTGGGTCCTGCCCGCCATACCCCTGTACTTCCTCGGGTACCGGGTCGGAGGCGTCCCCGGCATCGCAGTGGCCGCCTCGATCACCGTCACCGGCCATGCGCTGACCCTCTGGCTGCTCTGGCGGCGCTTCCACAGCGGCGAGGGATTGGAGGGGATGGTCCGGGCGGTCGGGCAGGTGGCGCTGGGCACACTGGTCGCCGGCGCGGCCGGATGGCTGGTCGCTACGGCGATAACCGGGGGGCAGGTGCCGGGCATGTCGACCGGCGTGCTGGCGACGCTGGCCGGAGGAGCGGTGGTGGCGGTGGTCTACCTGGCTACGACGTACGCGGTCGGCTCCGCCGAGGCGCGCTCGGTCGTTCGGCGCCGTTGATCCGGGTCCCGGCGGCAGGCCGGGGCCGGTGGTAACGGTGGTTCCATCCGGCCACGGTCCAGTTGGTGAACCGCCGCGCCGGGCCGGGCTTGCCGTTGCGGCGTTCCTCCGCCAGGGCGTGCTCGAGCACAGCGGCGATCACCGCCGCCTCGTACGGTCCGGCGGCGCCGTCGACGTGGAACTTCACCCCGGCGTGATCGGACGATCCATTGCTGGTCATGTAGGGAGTTCGACTAGCTCGACGAGGGTTTGGTTTCCACCTTTCGGATGCACGAAGGCGATCCGGGTGCCGCGTCCCCCGGTTCTGGGGGTCTCGTCCACCAGGCGGGCGCCCTCCGCCTTCAGGTGGGCCAGGGCCGCCTCGATGTCCACCACCGCGAACGCCACGTGGTGCATTCCCTCGCCCCGGCGCTCCAGGAAGCGGCCCACCGGAGTGTCGGCGTCCAAGGGTTCCAGTAGCTGGACGAAGGACCCGCCCACCGCCAGCATGGCCTCCTCCACCCCCTGGTCCTCCACCACCTCCCGGTACAGGGGCTCTATCCCGTAGCGGCGCCGGTACTCGTCCAGCGCCTGGTCGAGGTCGCGAACGGCGATCGCCACGTGGTCGAGGTTGAGGAGCTTCACGGCGGGGAGCGTAACCCGATGGCCGGTCCGATCTGCATTCGGTTACCGTGGCCGGGATAATGCAGCATACGGATCGGTGCCCCGCCACGGGGATGGGACGCCATCCGGAGCCGCCGACCTGGAGGCAGAATGCGTATCGGAATCCTGACCGGCGGGGGTGACGTCCCGGGACTCAATCCGGCCATCAAGTCCTTCACCAACCGGATGGACGAGGCCGGCCATTCCGTCCTGGGGCTGCGCCGCGGCTGGGGAGCGATGATCGGCATCGATCCTGACGATCCCCGATCGATCTCCGCCCACACCATGCCCCTCGACCCCCTGGCGGTGCGCGCCATCGACCGGACCGGCGGGACCATCCTGCATTCCAGCCGTACCAACCCGGGCCGGGTGGCCGAGGGGAGCCTGCCCCCGTTCATCACTCCCTCCGAATCCGAGGCTCCCTACGACCTGACCGCCCATGCGGTGCGGGTGATCGAGCGCCTGGGCCTCGACGCGCTCGTGGCGATCGGCGGTGACGACACCCTCTCCTACGCCCTCCGGATGCACCAAGAGGGCGTCCCGGTGGTGGCCATCCCCAAGACGATGGACAACGACGTGCCGGGAACCGACTACTGCATCGGGTTCTCCACCGCCGTCACCCGCTCGGTCGGGTTCATCAACGACCTGCGGAGCGCGGTGGGAAGCCACGAGCGGGTGGCCGTGGTCGAGCTGTTCGGCCGCTACTCGGGAGAGACCAGCCTGGTGTCGGGCTACCTGGCCTCCGCCGATCGGACCCTCATCGCCGAAGTGCCCTTCGACATGGATCGGCTGGCCGCCATGGTGGTGGCCGACCGGGCGGCCAACCCGAGCCGCTACGCCGTGGTGGTGGTGTCCGAGGGCGCCACCATGTCGGGTGGAGAGCGGGTGGAGAGCGGCGCCGCCGACGCCTACGGCCATCGCAAGCTGGGCGGGATCGGGGAGACCACCGGGAACCTCATCAAGCGGATGACCGGTATCGGCGTCATGAACCAGCGGGTCGCTTACCTGATGCGCAGCGGTCCTCCGGACGTGCTGGACCTGATGGTGGGCACCAACTTCGGTACCATGGCGGCGGAGATGCTGCTGGCCGGGACCAGCGGGGACATGGTGGCGATCCGCCGCGGCGTCTACACCACCGCCGGTCTCGAGGTGCTGGCGGAAGGCGCCCGCCGGGTGGACGTGGAGACCTTCTATGACGCCGAGGCCTACCGGCCCAGGGTCCGCGCCCTGGCCGGCAAGCCGATGTTCCTCTCCTGATCCGGCCGGGCGGTCCAGGGAGGTAGGTGATGAAGGCCCAGGTAGTCCACGAGTTCGGTGATTACCGCAACCTCAGCTACGAAGAGGTGGACGACCCGGCGCCGGGACCGGGGGAGGTCCTGATCGGAGTCGAGGCGGTGGGGCTCAACTTCCCCGACATCCTGATGATCGCCGGCCTGTACCAGGATCGGCCCGAGTTGCCGTTCGTGGCCGGAGCGGAAGCGGCCGGGAGGGTGCTGGCCGTAGGGGACGGGGTCACCCAGGTATCTGTCGGTGATCGGGCCTTCGGATACAAGCTCCTGGTCGGGGCCATGGCGGAGCGGTTCGTGGCGCCCGCCGACCAGGTGCTCCGCCTGCCCGAGGGGGTGACGATGGAGCAGGGCGCCTGCCTGTCGCTCACCTATGGCACCGGCTACCACGCCCTGGTGGATCGAGCCCGTCTCGAGCCCGGCGAGACGGTGCTGATCACCGGCGCCACCGGCGGGGTGGGCTCGGCCGGCATCCAGATCGCCAAGGCGCTGGGCGCCCGGGTCATCGCGGCGGTCGGTACGGATGCCAAGGCGGAGACGGCCCGGTCGTTGGGCGCCGATGATGTGATCATCTACACGACCGAGTCCCTCAAGGACCGCACCAGGGAACTGACCGGCGGCCGGGGCGCCGACGTCATCTACGACCCCGTCGGCGGCGACACCTTCCTGGAGTGCCTGCGCTGCATCAACTGGGAGGGCCGGATCCTCGTGGCGGGCTTCACGTCCGGCCGGATCCCCAAGGCCCCGATGAACCTGCCCCTGCTCAAGGGATGCTCGATCGTCGGGGTGTTCTGGGGCGCCTTCGCCGAGCGGGATCCGCAGGCCAACCGAGCCAACTTCGCCCGCCTTCTCGACTGGACCGCCGAGGGGATCATCGGGCCCCGGATCAGTGCCCGTTTCCCGCTGGAGTCGGCGGTGGATGCGCTGGACACGATCGCCAACCGGCAGGCAACCGGCAAGGTGGTGCTGAGTCCGGGCTGAGGCACATTCGCGACAGCCCAAGGAGCCTCCGGTTCTATCGGTGCCATCGATGGGCTCCCGAGCGTCTGAACCCGAGATAGGCAGCGGCGGCGAACCTGAGGATCAGGGCGTCATATATGACGCCCTCTGCCTCAAGAATCGCCAGGCGCCAAAAGTCGCGAAAAACCGATGCTCCGCATCGGGCCCCGCCCCCGCCACCACCCATCCTGTTGGAGCGTGGTCGGCCATGCCCGGCTGGATGCCGGGCCTCGGCTGTTCGCTCCATGAAGCCTTGTGTTCCCTCGGACCGGCCGTCCGATCGGTCTCACCTCATCGGCCGGTGTTGGTGCTTGGCGATAGGCAACATATGGTGGGGATGTGACGGTTTCAACCCCTTGTTACGAGAACGCGAAAATATTCTCCGCACCAGGTTCACGACAAGGCCATGCCCTCCGCGACGAGCCGGATCGCGCAGCTGCCACGAACAGGGGAATTCGTGGAGGAGGCAACGGCCTGATCGCCTAGTGGCCAATCCCGGATGACGCGGCTCCGGGACGATCGGTGACGCGCTACGCGGCGTGGACTAGGAGGCCCGCTCCGCCCGGTTCTCCAGTGAGTCCTGGACCAGCGCGCTCGTCCGGTAGGTGGCGTGGACGAACTTGCCGTACGGCAGGCTCACGAAGAAGGCCGCCACCAGCGCCAGATGCAACAGCAGCAGCAACCCCATGGCCGTGGTCGACCGCAATGCGAGCAGCGCCAGTCCTGACCCGTTGACCAGGACGAGGAGGATGATGAAGTCCAGATCCAGGCGCCGGGCCCCGCCCGCTTCGAGTTCCTGCCGGCTCCCGGCCCGCAACACGAGCAGCCCGGCGCAACCTCCGATGGTCGCGATTCCGCCGACGGTCCCGATTATCACCGGTGCGCTCAGCAGCGGATAGGGAGGCATCCTTCCCAGCAGTTCCTGCCAGATGGCGGCGAGGACGGTGGCGAGGAAGGTGAGGAGGAACCCGTTGAACACCAGTGAGTGCATGACCAGCCGGCTCTTGGCAGGCGTCTCGTCGGGATACGTGCATCCCGGTCCTCCGCCGTGCATGTTCTTGAGGCTGAAGGCGGCGTAGACAGCCTCTCTCATCGAGCCCAGGTCGGGCCTGCCGCGGGTGGTGTCCCGCCAGAAGGCGGCCAGGCCGGCGCCGAGGAAGAGCAGGGCGAGGCCCGCGATCACCGACGCCGGGATCGTCATCACCAGGAAGGGGACCACCTCGTAGAACGCCTCTTCTGCGGCGGGCGGGGCCACGAGCCGGTCCCATCCGAGGATGAGCAGCCCGATCACCACGGTTACCGCCACTACGACCGTCGCCAGCCAGGCCCTTCCTCGGGTCGGCCCCAGCAGGGCGGGCCCGAGAGGCTTGGGACGTGCGTAGCTCTTGTAGGTCTCCTCCCGGATGCGGCTCATCAACGGGGGGATGTCCACCGCGAACTCGTGGGGCGTGGCGTAGGGGCAGACGTCGTAGCAGCTGCGGCAGTCGTGGCACAGGTTGGCGAGGAAGAGGATGTCGCCTTCGCTGAACGTAGGGCGTCGCTCGAGGGCCGGGAAGACCGCGCACAGGCCCTCGCAGTACCGGCAGGCGTTGCAGATGTCGAATTGCCGTTGGGCCTCGGTGAGAAGGCCGGGCTCGAGGATTCGCGGAGGGTCGGTCGCGATTGCGACGCTCGCCGTCGGAGCGCGCATGCTCGTGCTCGGTTGGTTCACGAGACGTACAATACAGCCATGTCCAGTCACTCCGTCGCCCGGCGTAGGGAACCGGTGCGGCCGGATCCGGCGAGGCGTGGAGGCGCCATGACGGTAGATGAGGGTTCGCCATGACAGCAGCGGCCGATGTGATCGTCGTGGGTGGCGGCAACGCCGGGCTGTGCGCCGCCCTGACCGCCCGCCGGTTCGCCGACAGGGTCCTCGTCCTGGAGTCGGCGCCCATGGACATGCGCGGAGGAAACACGCGCCACACCCGCAACATCCGCCACATCCACGCCGGCGGCGACAGGGTCCTGACCGGCGCCTATAGCGAGGAGGAGCTCTGGGAGGATCTCGTCAAGGTGAGCGACGAGGACATCGACGAGGACATCGCCCGGATGGTGATCAGGGAGTCCGAGTCGGTTCCGGGCTTCATGGAACAGCACGGCGTCCACTGGCAGGCGTCCCTCAAGGGCACGCTCCACCTGTCACGGACCAACCGGTTCTTCCTCGGCGGAGGCAAGGCGATGCTCAACGCCCTGTACGCGTCCGCCGGGAGGCAGAAGATCGAGGTGCGTTACGAGACGCCGGTGACGGACATCCTGGTCGAAGGGCGCAGAGCGTCCGGAGTGGTCGCCGTCATCGACGGCGAGCCGACCGGGTTGGCGGCGCGGTCGGTCGTGGTGGCGTCGGGTGGCTACGAGGCCAACAAGGATTGGCTCCGCGACCACTGGGGTGATGCGGCGGATCGGTTCGTGATCCGCGGGTCGCCCTTCAACATGGGCGGCCCCCTCAAGGCCCTGCTCGACCGGGGCGCGCGGTCGGTCGGCAATCCGAAGGGGGCGCACGCCATCAGCGTCGATGCCCGCGCCCCGGACTTCGACGGAGGGATCGTCACCCGGATCGACTCGGTGCCGCTGTCGATCATGGTCAACAGGGCGGGCCGGCGCTTCGCGGACGAAGGAGAGGATCTCTGGCCGAGGAGATACGCCAGCTGGGGTCACCTGATCGCGGCCCAACCGGATCAGATCGCCTACTCGATCTTCGACTCGCAGGTCAACGACCTCTTCATACCGGGCCTGTACCCGCCGTACCGGGCGGAGACGCTCGACGGTCTGGCAGAGTTGGCCGGGCTTCCTCCGGATGCGCTCGGGCGGACGGTCCGGCAGTTCAACGCGTCGGTTCCGGACGACCCTCCCTTCGACCACAGCGGCCTCGACGGGCGGAGCACGGCCGGCCTCGACATACCGAAGTCGAACTGGGCGCTGCGCATCGACACCCCGCCCTTCTACGCCTACCCGCTGCGATGCGGGATCACCTTCACATACCTGGGCCTCAAGGTCGACGCCGAGGCCCACCTGCAGACGGACGCCGGCCGGGTCGACAACCTCTTCGCTGCCGGAGAGATCATGTCGGGCAACGTGCTCACCGCCGGCTACCTGGCGGGGTTCGGCCTCACCATCGGCGCGGTCTTCGGCCGGCGAGCCGGGTCCGGGGCAGGCCGGTTCGCCTCGTCCGGGAGCTAGCCGACGCCTCTCACGTCATCCCATGTGGACAATCCGTCAGCCTGATGTCCATGTGGGTGCGGCTTGCGGGAATTTCCCTGCCGGAGAACGCCGCCAGCGCGAGGATCGTCCGGTTGCTACTCGGCCGTCCAGGTGCCGAGGCTGGTGATCAGCTTGCCCAGGTCGCCACTGCCGCGGGCTGCCGTGGAGCGATTGACGGCATCCTGGAGGGCGTCGTCGTAGACCGGGCGGTGGACTTCGCGGAAGATGCCCAGGGGGGTCGGGCCGTAGGGTCCGTGGGCCAGGCGGGAAAGGGCGAATGCCGCCGATGCGTCCTCGGCATGCGCGTCGTGGACGATGATCTGTGACGGGTTGACCGAGGCGCGGTCGGCGATCGCCGCCCGGCCGCCGTCCCAGACCACGGCCTTATCCTTGTTGGCGCCGAACACGATCGGCTGGCCGTGGACCAGGTCGATCCGGTTGGCGTAGCGATCGGGCTTGCCGGTCAGCTGGATGAACGCCTTGTCATTGAAGACGTTGCAGTTCTGGTAGATCTCGATGAGGGCCGAGCCGCGGTGGGCGTGGGCGGCCTTCAGCATGGCGGTGGTGTGGTTGCGGTCCATGTCCAGGGTCCGGGCCACGAAGGTGGCTTCGGCGCCCAGCGCCAGGCTGACCGGGTTGAACGGGTAGTCGATCGAGCCGGCCGGCGAGGACTTGGTGGTCTTGCCGGGTTCGGACGTGGGCGAGTACTGACCCTTCGTCAGCCCGTAGATCTGGTTGTTGAACAGCAGGATGGTCATGTCGATGTTGCGGCGCAGGGCGTGGATCAGGTGGTTGCCGCCGATCGACAGCAGGTCCCCGTCCCCTCCGACCACCCACACCGACAGCTCCGGGTTGGCGACGGCCACGCCGCTGGCGATGGCGGGTGCCCGGCCGTGGATGGCGTGCATGCCGTAGGTGTTCATGTAGTAGGGGAAGCGGGCCGCGCAGCCGATGCCCGACACGAACACCACGTTCTCGCGCTTGATGTCGAGCCCGGCGAAGAAGTTCTGGACCGCGGCGAGGATCGTGTAGTCGCCGCAGCCCGGGCACCAGCGGACCTCCTGGTCGGTCTGGAAGTCGACCCGTGTGTAGCTCATCGGCCTGCTATCTCCATGATCTTGGCGCTTATCTCGCCGAACTGGAACGGCACCCCCTCCACCTTGCTGTAGGAGATGACCGGCCGGGCGAACTCGGCCTTCACCATCCGGGACAGCTGGCCGTTGTTCATCTCGGGTATCAGCACGTGCTCGTAGCTGCTCAGCACGGTGGTCATGTTGGGGGGGAAGGGACTCAGGTACCGGATCCGTGCGTAGGCGACCTTGGCGCCCTTGCGCCGGGCGTTGCCCACCCCGGCCTTCACCGCCGAGTACGTCGACCCCCAGCTCAGCACCAGCAGGTCCGCCCCGTCGGGGTCGTCGACCTCCACCTCCGGGATGTCGTTGGCGACGTTCGCCACCTTCCAGGCCCTGATGTCGGTCATGAGTTGGTGGTTGGCGGGGTCGTAGGAGACGTTCCCCGTCACCTCCTCCTTCTCGAGGCCGCCGATGCGGTGCTCGAGGCCGGGCATCCCGGGGATCGCCCACCGGCGGGCCATGGTCTGGAGGTCGCGCAGGTAGGGCAGGAACTTGTCGCCGGCGTTCGGCCCGGTCGCGAACGGAACCTCGAGGATCGGCAGGGATGCGATGTCGGGCAGCCTCCAAGGCTCGGAACCGGTGGCGATGTAGCCGTCGGAGAGCAGGATGACCGGCGTCATGTACTTGATGGCGATCCGGGCGGCCTCGATCGCCACCTCGAAGGCGTCAGATGGGGAGGACGCCGCCACCACGGGCAGCGGAGACTCGCCGTGGCGGCCCCACACCGCCAGGAACAGGTCGGACTGCTCCGGCTTGGTCGGGAGGCCGGTCGACGGGCCTCCCCGCTGCACGTCGACGATGATCATCGGCATCTCGGTGATCATCGCCAGGCTGATCGTCTCGCCCTTGAGGGACAGACCGGGCCCGCTCGTGCCGGTGACGGCCAGCGACCCGGCGAAGGCCGCGCCGAGGGCGGCGCCCGCCGCGGCGATCTCGTCCTCGGCCTGGAAGGTCTTCACCCCGAAGTTCCGGTGGCGCACCAACTCGTGAAGGATCTCCGATGCCGGGGTGATCGGGTAGGAGGCGTAGAACAGCGGCAGGCCCGACAACACCGAGGCGGCCACCAGCCCCCACGACAGGGCGGCGTTGCCGTTCACGTTGGTGTAGGTGCCGGGCGGCAGGTCGGCCGGACGCACCTCGATCTGGCGCGCGAAGCTCTCGGTGGTTATCCCGTAGTTGTAGCCCGCCTTGAGAGCGGCCAGGTTGGCGTTCATCACCGGCTCGATGCGGCCGAACTTCTTCTTCACCCACTCGGCGGTCACGTCGGTCTCGCGTCCGAACATCCAAAGGAGCAGCCCCAGGGCGAGGAAGTTCTTGGAGCGGAGCACCGCCCGGCCGCTCACCCCCGAGCCCTTGACGGCTTCCTTGGTGAGGGTCTCCATCGGCACCCGGTGGACGTCGAAACCGGCGAGCGTGCCGTCGTCCAGGGGGTTGGCCTCGAATCCGGCCTTGTGCAGGTTGCGCTCGTCGAAGGCTTCCTCGTTGACGATCAGGATCCCGTCGTCGCGCAGGTCTTGGAGATGGACCTTGAGGGCGGCCGGGTTCATGGCCACCAGCACGCCGGGCCGGTCACCGGGGGTAAGGATGTCCCAGTCGGCTATCTGGAGCTGGAAGGACGAGACGCCGGGGAGGGTGCCGGCGGGAGCGCGGATCTCGGCCGGGAAGGTGGGCAGGGTGGCCAGGTCGTTCCCGAAAATGGCCGCGGCGTCGGTGAACCGGTTGCCCGCCAGCTGCATGCCGTCGCCCGAGTCGCCCGCGAAGCGGATGACCATCCGGTCCGTTCGGTCGACGCCTACCCCGCCGTTGGTGCCTGTGACGCCGGGTGCCTCCGGCAGGGGGGTGACCGGGTTGTGGTCGCTGTCCACCGTCTTTCTCTCTCCAGCCGTTCCTGAGGCGCGAATCCGGGCGCGCCCCTGGCTTCTGCCGCACGCGCGCACTCCGCAGTGACCGGACGGTCCATCCGGATGCGGATGCTCCGGAGTCTACCCCCTCCGTACGGGTGTGCGGGGCGGACCGGCTGTGGGGAATCGGTGCCGGTATCACTCAACAAGGGTATTGTCACTACGCCCGACTATACGTACTGTTACTTCTGTCTGATATTTGCGATATATGGCCACGTATTCAAACAGTGTGGCGCTGGCGGAGCATCGGCTCCGGTCCGGCGTTACACTGGCGGCAGAAAGGACGCCCAACATGCCCCCTCTCGACTGGATCGGAGTCGTCACCCTCTTCGGCATCGCCGTGAGCATCAACTGGTGGGTGGTCAAGAGCTACTCCGACCGGATGGAACGGCGCTTCGATCAGCAGGACGCTCGTTTCGACAAGCGCTTCGATGGGCAGGACGCTCGTTTCGGCAAGCGCTTCGATGGGCAGGACGCCCGTTTGGATCGGCAGGAGAGGCGTTTGGAGAGGCTGGAGACCTTGATGCTCAGTCTCGTGCGCGACGTAGGCCTGCTCATGGGCGCGATGGGTATCTACCCTGCCGCCAAGGCGAAGGCCGGCTCCGGGGAGTAGGCCCGCACCGGTGACATCCTCACCCGCTTGACGGAAGGGCCAGGCCGGTCCGGATCAGGCCGGCCTGTTCCAGCGCCTCACCCACACCCAGCAGCACGTTCTCTCCCCACCAGGGCGCCAGGAACTGGACCGACGGGGGTGGCGCGCCCTGGTCGGTCGTCGGCAGGGCGATGGCCGGGCATCCGGTCAGGTTCACGAGCGAGCTGTAACCGTTCAGTACGTCCCGGTAGAAGTGGGCCTCACCGTCGATCGTCATGGTGTCGTTCCCGATGGTCTTGCGGGAATGGCCGACCGCCGGGGTAAGCAGCAGGTCATGGTGGCGGAAGGCCTCGCGGGCAGCCTGCTGGAGGGCCGCTCTCCGGCTCATCGCCTCCGTGTATTGGTCTATCGTCACGTCCATCGCCGCCCCCAGGCGCACCTCGAGGTCGGGACCGTACGGCTTGTCGGGGTCGTTGAGCCACTTCCGATGCACAGCCGCCACCTCGCCGGCCACCACCGCCATGTATGTCGGATCGGGCACCAGGCCGGGGGCCTCCACCAGCTCGACATGGGCGCCCACGCTGCGGAGCCGGTCGGAGAAACGATCGAACGAGCGGTGCATTGCGGCGGAGGTGGGCGCCGCGGACAGCCAGCCGGTCGGCACTCCGACACGTAGGTTCTCGAGGCGTGGAGCCCGATCCGGGGAATCGGGCGCCCGCGTCGACCTGGGATCCTCCGGGTCGAACCCCTTCATCGCGTCATACAGCAGGCGGGCGTCGCCCACCGTGGCGGTTATCGGTCCGACCGTATCGAGGGAACCCGCCACGGGGAGCACGCCGGTCAAGGGGACGGCCCCGTGGGTGACCTTCAGACCCACTACCCCGCAGAGGGCGGCGGGCACCCGCACGGATCCTCCCGTGTCGGTGCCGATCGCTCCCGCCGACATGCCGGCCGCCACGGCCGCCGCCGATCCGCCCGAAGACCCTCCCGGCGACAGGTCGCGATCCCACGGGTTGCGAACCGGCCCGAACCAGGGGTTCTCCGACGAGAACCCGAACGCGAACTCGTGTAGCCCGGTCCGGCCGATGATGATGGCGTCGGCCGCCTCCAGGCGCCGCACCACGGTGGCGGATGCCGTCGCCCTGTGCCGGTAGAAGGCCGACCCGGCCGTGGTCACGTGCCCGGCGTGGTCGACCAGGTCCTTGAGGGCGATCGGTACCCCGCACAGCGGTCCGGCCGGTGATCCCGCACGGAGCCCGGCATCGACCGCATCGGCCCGCTCCAAGGCCCCGGCCCGGTCGATCTCCACGAACGCGTTGAGCTCCGGGTTGAGCCGCTCCGCCACGTCCAGGTATCGCTCCACCACCTGGCGGGCGGACCGGGTGCCGCTCCGGACGGCCTCGGCGATGCTGGCGCCGGTCCCGGGCATCAGCGCTACCAGACCAACTCGGCGGTCTCCGGGTAGATCATGATCCACGTCAGGCCCGCCGGCATGGTCACCGGCTCGCCGCCGGACCCGGTGAGAGTGAACCAGTCGCCGTTGTCGGCGCGGCTCCACCTCCCTTCCTGCGCCAGGCCCTCGGCGAACACGACGGCCCGGTTCTCCCCGGTGGTGTGCCAGGCCGGAACGCACGAACCGTCACCCGAAGGGCAGGCCGTGTAGCGCTCGGCCATCAGCACCACCAACACGTCGGCCGCGATCTGGGTGGTGGTGCCGTCCTGGGCGATCAACTGATGGGGCACCCCCTCCACCGAACGCAGGTACTGGGTGCCGTCCCAGTGCCACACCACATCGGTTGTGTCCGTCCAGTCGAGGAAGATGTAGGTGGCCACGTCCATCGGCGAGGCGGTGGAGGGACCCCGGTTGAACAGGGTCGGGGGAGGGCTCTGGTCGAGGCGCCGGTCCGCTGCGATCCGGCGGGCCTCGGCGGTGTCGGCGTAGAGGTTGTGGGGCGCCTTGCGCTCATTCCAGCGGTCGGTCAGGGGCGGTCCCATGTCTCCGATCAACGGTACGAGTGACTTGCCGACTATCCACGACTGGCCTCCGCTGATGGTCAGCGCCCCGTTGAGCGGCTTGATCAGGGTCGAGTCCGTGGGACGGAGCGACCGCACCGGGCCCACCCACGCGGAGTCGCTGTTATGGAACAGAGCGATGAACCTGGTGATCCCTGCCTCCACGACCAGCTCGAACACCGCGTCGGCCTCCTGGATTCCGGACTGGGGCCGTGAGTTCCAGTGGTTGTCGACCTTGACGGCGATCAGCTTGCGATCCACCAGGGAGGAAGACGCGACGGGCAGACCGCTGACCGGCGACACCGGGCCGGAATAGACGGTGGTCGAGGGGGAGGTGTCTTCGGTCTCCGGGGTATCGGTGGGCTCCGAGGTCCCCGCGGTGGTCGTGGCGCCCGTTCCGTCCGGCTCGGTACCCCCATCGGTGGTGGCTCCCGTGGTGGCTCCCGTGGTGGCGCCGGTGGTGGCGCCGGCGTCCTGGGCGTCCTCCCCGGTCGTGGTGGCGGCGGTCCCCGCCTCCGGCCCCGTCCCCGCCTCCCCGGCCGGCTCGCTACCGGATCCCGGGTCGGATGTGGAGGTGCCGGCGTCCCCGCTGACCTGGGTGGTCGTGTCGGAGGGGGCGGTCGAGGGAACGGCGTCCTCGCCACCGCCACAGGCGACGGAGAGCACCAGCCAGACAGCCACGACCAGGAGGTTCTTTCGGGGCATAGGTCGTCTCAGTTTCTCAGACTCGGAGGCCTATTCCAAGCATCGAGCCGGCCCGCACCGGCGCGTCACCACTAGACGCGCCCGGCTCGGCGCCAGGGCCAGTACCGGGCCACCACTCTCGAGTGGACGCTCGGGCGCCGGATCGGTCCGAGCGTCCGGCTGTCGGCCGAAGAGTCGGCCCGGTTGTCGCCCAGGACGAACCAGGAGTCGGATGGCACGACCCACTCACCTTCGGGACGGGTGGCGGCGTGCCACCACGGATCCACGGCCGGCCGGCCCCCGATCATCAGCACACCACCCTCGATGCCGACCGTCTCGCCGGGCATGCCGACCACCCGCTTGATCATGTAGCGTCCACCAGCCCGGAAGATCATGACGTCCCCCCGGGCGAGCCCCGTCCGTTCCCACGCCCGATCCGTCATCAGATGGTCCCCCGGCTCGATCGCGGGCATCATGGAATGGTCCGCCACCCGGAAGCGGCGGTAGCGGGACATCAGCACCCTCGAGAGCACGGTCGAGGCAAGTCCGGTCAGGGCAATGATGCTCCGGCGGGCACGGCGCCTCCAGGGACTCAAGGCGCGAGAGCGGGTAGGGGCTGCATTAACGGGACACCGATGAGTGTATTGTCTCCCTCATCCGGTAACCACCAGACCCGAGGAGATGTTCATGGGGATTCTCGCACCATCCAGGCAGGCCCACGCCCACTGCGACCTGTTCTGCGGCGTCTACGACCCGGCCCAGGCCAGGATCGAAGCCGAGTCGGTGCTCCAGGCCGCCAACAAGTACCACGGGAGCGATGACGAGGTGTTCCGCAGCCGTTGCATCGCGGTCAAGGAGGCGCAGGCCGAGCTGGTGAAGCACCACCTGTCGGTGCTGTGGACCGACTTCTTCAAGCCGCACCATCTGGAGCAGTTCCCGGAGCTGCACAATCTGTTCTGGAACGCCATCAAGGCGGCCGGCGACGCCAAGAAGTCGACCGATACGGCCGTGGCAGAGGATCTCGTGGCCCAGATCGAGGGCATCGCTGAGGTCTTCTGGCAGACCGCGGAGTCGGCCAACGTGGGGCTGTACCCGCCCTCCTGAACCCCCTCGGTGCCCACCCCTCCCACGAACCTAAGGCTCAGGGCGTGGTCTGCCGTGTTTTGAACCTAAGGTTCAGCGATCGCTGGTCTCGGAAGCTGGAAACACGCGACCCCTTCGGCAGGTAGTCCGACGGCGGGGCACAGAGCAAGCGGAACCCGTGGTCTGAGGGCTCACGGTTGGCTCACCTCTCGCGCAAGATCGAGCAGCGGGACGGCCTCGGTGTCCGGAGTGATCCTGTAGCGCTCCGCTCCGGGATAGACGACGAATTTGGCATCCGGACGCACGTCGCTGCAACCGCTATGGAAGCCCCTGCGAGGCCGGGGGTTGAGGCTCCGTTTGACCTCGATCGCCCACGGACGACGCCCGGGCAATGTCACGATCAGATCGATCTCCGCTCCCCCCGACGAGCGGTAGTAGCTCGCCTCACTTCCTTCCGGTAGCCGTGACACGAGAGTTTCGATGGCAAACCCCTCCCAGCTTGCCCCGACCACGGGATGGCCGAGAAGGTCCTCCTTGAAGGTCAGACCCAGCAGGGCATGCACGATCCCGCTGTCGCGCACATAGACCTTCGGGGACTTGACAAGACGCTTCCCCGTGTTCTTGCGCCAAGGCGGCAGGCGCCGTACCAGCAGCAGGTCGGACATGAGGTCCAAGTAGCGGGAGACAGTCTTGCCGTCCACTCCGAGGCCGCGGGCGAGGGCCGCAGCGTTGAGCAGTCCCCCTTGGGCGTGGGCCAACATCATCCAGAAACGTCTGAGCGTCTCGGCAGGAATACGCGGGCCGAACTGGGGAATGTCGCGCTCGAGATACGTCCGGATGAAGTTCTGTCTCCACAGGAAGCTCCGGCGGTCATCGGCCGCCAGGAAGCTGTCGGGGAACCCGCCTCGCACCCAAAGGGGCGCCCAGTCGCCTGACCCCACCTCCGTCACGTCCAGCGGACCGAGTTCAAGGTAGGCGATGCGCCCGGCCAGGCTCTCGCCCGACTGCCGTAGTAGCTCCATTGACGCCGACCCCAGCAGAAGAAACCGCCCCGCTCCTCGTCCTCCGCGCCTTCCCCGATCTATGAGGCCGCGAAGGACTTGGAAGAGGCCCGGTGTCCTATGCACCTCATCGAGGATCACCAACCTGTGCTGATGGTCGGCCAGGTACAGCTCGGGGCCCGAAAGCTTCGCGAGGTCAGATGGCGATTCCAGGTCGAGGTAGACCGAGTCCAGCGCGTCGGCGATCTGCCAGGCCAGCGTGGTCTTCCCCACCTGCCGGGGTCCGATCAGAGCAACGGCGGGATACTCCGAGAGGAGTTCGTGCAGCCGTGAATGCAGACGGCGCGGAATCATCCTTGTAATTATGGCACAGCACTCCAGAAATACAAGGTTGAGGAGGAGGTCACACTTTGGTGTCGCGTTCCTGAGGTTCAGGGCGTCATATTTGGTGCGGTGATCCTCAGGTTCGGGGGTCGTGGTGTTCCTCAGGTTCAGGGCGTCATATTTGACGCTCTCTGCCTCAAGAATGTCCTGAAGTCCCCGAACTCGCGAAAAAGCAGGCCGAACTCGCGAAAATCCGGCGCTTCGCACCGGGCCCTCCCCCGCCACCACCTGTCCTGGTTTGGAGCGTGGTCGGCCATGCCCGGCTGGATGCCGGGAATCGGCGGTTCGCTCCATTAGCTGTCGTGTTCCCTCGGGCCGGCCGTTCCGATCGGTCTCACCTCATCGGCCGGTTAGGTGCTTGGCGATAGGCAACATATGTCGGGGGTGTGACATATTTGACCCTTGCGGGGCAGACCGCGAAAAAACTGGTCACGGTTGGAGAAAGGTCGAGTAGCCGGGTCGCGTAGCCGCGGCGCGGATGCGCAGGAGGTTAGGCGCATGGGAGCCCGAGCTACCTGCTCGGGGCGGCTGTCACTCGCCGACCAGGTCCCGCCGTTTCAGGATCGACCCCGTGAGCAGCACCGAGACCAGCGCCATCACCGCAACCTTGGCGGCGGCACCCCCCGCTCCGATCGCCACGCGGCCGAGTATCACGTCCACGGTGTCGTAAGTGTCGATGGTCATCGTGGCGAAGTCGGCCGAGGCCGAGACGACGATGCGGTAGATCGAGGATGCCTGTATCCCCCCGATGATGCTGGAGAGGATCCCCTCCCACAGGAACAGGTAGCCGAGGCCGAACAGGGTGGCCCGGTTGAGCACCAGCCCCAGGGGCACGAACAGCGCGGCCGAGGCCACGCTCTGGATGGCCACTCCCACCGTGGTGGCCATCCCGATGGTCCAGTCGCCGCTCATCACGCCGGCCACCAGCCACGTGACCAGCACCCCGGCCTCCAGGATCACGAAGGAGGAGACTGCCGCGGCTATCAGGGCGCCGAGGGCGATCACAGCCCGAGGCACGGGCTTCAGGAGGAGGAAGGGAAGGGTGTGCGCCTTGCGCTCCTCGCCGAGGGCGGCGGTCGACACGACGAGGGCGGCGACCGGGTAGAGGGTGGCCATCCCCAGGCTGAACGTGAGGTCGTTGTACATCTCGGCAGCGAACGATCCGGAGCGCCCCAGGGACAGGAAGAACAGCAGCGGCGCCAGCGCCCCGGTCAGGAAGAGCATCGCGATCGACCGGCGGCGCCTCATCAACCGGCCGGTTAACGAACCGACCACCAGGAACAGGGCTCTCATCGGGGGTTCACCAGGTAGCGGAAGACGCTGTCCAGGGACTCGTCCTCGGGGGAGACCGCGGTGATCCGGGCTCCGGTCTCCCGGGCGCCGGCGGCGATGTCGAGGCCGAGGGCCCGGGCGTCGCCGGTCCTGATCTCGATCCCGTCCCGGCCGACCCGAACCGACTCCACCCACTCTCCTCCCAGCAGCCTCCGCGCCAGCGGGCGCGGCCGGTCGGTGTCGATCCGTATGACGCGGGGCTTGTCGGACATGGCGTCCCGCAGCGCGGCCAGGGTTCCCGCCGCGGCCACCCGTCCGTCGACCATGGCCACCACCCTTCCGGCCATGCGTTCCACCTCCGCGAGGACGTGTGAAGAGACGATGATCGTCCGGCCCTGCTGCCCGAGATCCAGGAACAACTCGATCAGGCGGGCGCGCTGGAGTGGGTCGGTGCCGTTGAGCGGTTCGTCCAGGAGCAGCACCTCCGGATCGTGGACCAGGGCCGCAGCCACCTTGGCCCTCTGGCGCATGCCCTTGGAGTAGGTCGACAGGGCCCGGTCGGCGTCCTTGGTGAGGTGGACGGTCTCGAGCGCCCGGACGGCGGCCGCTCCGGGGTCCGCCACCTTCGACATGGCCGCGCTCCACCGGATGAAGCGCCGGGCGGTCATGTGCCCGTACACGGCTTCGTCCTCCGGGACGAACCCGAGATGCCGGTACGCCGCGGGCTTGCGGCCCGGATCTCTACCGAGGATGGTCGCGCTGCCCGCCGACGGCGTCAGCAAGCCGGCCAGGACCCGGAGCAGGGTGGTCTTGCCGGCCCCGTTCGGACCGAGCAGGCCGGTCACCCCCGGCCCGAACGAGCAGTCCACCTCGGAGACCGCCACCTTCGCCCCGAACCACTTCGACAGCCGGTTGGCCACCACCGTGGGCTCGTCGACATGGAGGGCGTCGGTCGAGCGGTCGGGCGCCGTCACGTCAGCCTCCGGTAGCGCCAGCCGACCAGCGCCGCGCTCAGAACGGCCAGCCCGACTATGACGGCCAGCGAGATGCCCGGTCCGAATCCGGCCTGCGCCGGTATCCATTCGGCCGATTCGTGGACCCCGAAGATCCAGTCACGCACGTACCGGGGATGCTGCTCGGTGGCGAGCAGGGCCGCCCAGCGGGATCCGGGCGTGTCGTCCGTGGCCTCTTGGAAGAAGAGCGCCACCAGGTTGAGGCCCAGCGAGCCGATCAGGAAGGCGGCCGCGGCGGCGCCGACCCGGTTGATGAAGGACGCGGTGAGGAAGCTGAGCGATGCGTGCAGGACGAAGTAGGCGAGGGCTGCCAGCGGGACCTGCCAGAGGATGTCGGTTGTCCGGCCCAGGTAGGACAGGAAGCCCTCCCGGGAGAGCGCGGCCAGCCCCAGGTGGAGCAGCAGTTGGGGCGCCAGCCAGAAGCTGAGGATCACGGTGGCATACGCCAAGACCTTGCCGATCAGGTAGTCCCGGACGGCCAGCGGGCGCGAGAAGTACACGTTGAGGACCCCGTCGGTCCGGTCGGGGATCAGGAGCTGCGCCCCGGCGTAGGCCGCGAACAGCAGAGCCACCACCGAGATGAAGTCGAAGTAGCCCCGGTAGCGGGGGACCAGGTCCGTCAGCTCCTCGGCCGGGGTCTGGGAGGTGGCCCAGGTGATGGCGACCAGTATCAGCACCGACGCCAGCGCCACAGTGATGAGCGTCCACGGCAGCAGCTTCCGTTTCGCCTTGCGGCGGAAGCCCATCACCCTGCGGAACCCCTCTCTCACGATGGCCCGCACCGCGCCCCTTCTCCCGGTGCGGGTCCCGTCGTAGTGCCGGTAGCCGCGGTCGACGATGATCGCCTGGTCGCGGCCGGTCTCCCGCGAGTCAGCCATTTGCTTCCCTGGCGGCGGCCACGAGCACGTCCTCGAGGCGCCTGAGGCTGGTTCCCAGCCTGCGGACAGACGAGCCCGACGACTCGAGGGCGTCGCGCATCACGGTGAAGGCGTCCTCGGATCGTGTCACGACCGTCACCACCGCCCCGTCCAGGGTGGCGGACACGCCCCGGCGGGTCAGCGCCTCGACCAGGGGCCGGGGGTCGCCGTAGACCTCCACGGACAGGCGGTCCCCCTCCCCCGGAGGGTCGAGGGGCGCCGAGTGGATCAGCCGCCCGGCGTCGAGCATCACCACCCAGTCGCAGGTCCGCTCGATGTCGTCGAGGATGTGGGACGAGAACAGCACGTTCATGCCGAACTCGCGGAACCGGGCTATCAACTCCAGCATCTGGTCGCGCCCGGCGGGGTCGAGACCCGAGGCGGGTTCGTCCAGGAGCACCAGTTCGGGGTCGTGCACGATGCTCTGGGCAAGCTTGACACGCTGCTGCATCCCGGTGGAGAAGTCCCCCAGGTAGCGGAACCGCTCCTCGTGCAACCCCACCAGGAAGAGGGTCTCCGAAGCCCTCCTCCGCGCCTCGACCGGAGGGATCCCGCCGAGTTCCGCGGCGTACGCTACGAAGTCGGCCGCGGTCTGGTCCAGGGGAAGGCACTTGTTCTCGGGCATGTAGCCGATCCGCTCCCGGAGCCCGGCCGGGTCCTCGGCCACCGGCGTTCCGAATACCGAGATCTTCCCGTAGGTCGGCCGGATGAGGCCGAGCACGAGCCTGATGAGGGTGGTCTTGCCGGCGCCGTTGGCCCCGATGAGGCCGGTCACTCCGGGCTGGACGTCCAGGTCGACGTCCTCGAGCGCCCTGATGTTCCCGTAGCGCTTGTGGAGACCGCCGGCCTCGATGATCGGCGCGCCGGCCTCCGGCGTGGTCCGGCGTTCGGTCACGAGCCCGCTCTCACGCGAGCGCACCGTGTCTCATCCGGAAGTCCTTTCGGGAGCATCTCACCTGGCTCGCCCTTGACCGCCGGGCGGGCGGTGCGAGCATGAAGCCGGGCGGGCGGTGCGAGCATGAACTCTACTGTTCTAAAGGTCGCGCCAGATGTCAATGGGGGATGGCCCTCGCGATACCCGGATCGCCGGGCGGAACATCGGGATAGTTCCCTCCGTCGGCCGCACAGCCGGTCGGGATTCGGGAGTTCGACCTCGACTGACGCGCTCTCGGAGCCGTTCAGCCCGACGTAGGATCCGGGCCTTCCCGGCGGCGCCGGGAGCGGGACGACCGCTTGTCCTTCATCTTGGCGGACCGGTCCGCCATCCAGGAGCGCACCCGCGCCAGGAGTTCCCGGGCCCACCTGAACTCGGAGGACCACACGAGCAGGCCCGCCACCAGGAGCACGGTCCCGGGGATGATGGGGAGCACGAGCCCGGCCAGTGCCAGCAGGATGAGGAGCCCGCCGCCGATGGCCACCAATACCCTCCGGAAGTTCTTCTGGAGCCTCATCTCTTCGTGCCTGCCACGCCGGATCGGGCCTGCTCAGCCGCGGCTCTCCGCCTCGACCTTCCGGTAGAGCGGAGAGACTTCACCGAGCGGGGTTCCGGCCGGGACCGGAGCGCCGACCCATCCCTGCTCGGCGACGGTGCCGGGAAGGCCCAGCATCGAGTGGAGCCGTTCCGTGGTCACGGGGAGGTAGGGGGCGAGTGCGAGCTTGAGGTGGTTGATGGCGTCGAGGGAGTTCTTCAGGACGGTGGCCGCCGCCTCCCGGTCGGTCTTCACCAGCTTCCAGGGCTCGGTGGCGTTGAGGTAGGCGTTGATCCTCGCCGCCCCCTCCATCGCCGTCCTGAGCCCGGCCCTGAGCTCCACCCGCTCTATGTGGGCCGCCACCTGGTCGAGGGTCCGCCCGGCCGAGTCCAGGATCTCCTGGCCCATGGCGGTCTGCTCGCCCCGTTGGGGTACCCGGGCCGAGAACCCCGACCGGGTCATGGAGAGCACCCGGTGGACCAGGTTGCCCCAGGTGGCGACCAGCTCGTCGTTGATGCGGCGGTCCAGCTCCTCCTCGGACACCTCGGTGTCGTTGTTCTCGGGCAGGTTGGCGGCCAGCGCGTAGCGGAGCGCGTCCGGCTCGTAGACCTCGAGGGCGGCGCCGATGGTCAGGCCGATGCCCCGGCTCGCCGAGGCCTTCCCGCCGCGGAAGGTCACGTACTGGTTGGCGGGGACGTTGGTCGGTAGCTCCAGGCCGCCGTATCCCATCAGCATGGCCGGCCAGATGATGGTGTGGAAGGGGATGTTGTCCTTGCCGATGAAGTAGTAGTGCTCCGCCTCGGGGTTCTCCCACCAGTCCTTCCAGGCGTCGGGGGTGTGCTGGATCTGCGCCCATTCCTTGGCGGCGGACAGGTAGCCGATCACCGCGTCGAACCAGACGTAGATCTTCTTGCCCTCGCCGAGGCCCTCCACCGGGATGTCGACTCCCCAGTCGATGTCCCGCGTGATCGCCCGGTCCTGGAGGCCCTCCTCGATCCAGCCCAGGGAGAAGTTCAGCACATGGCGGCGCCAGCCCTCGCGGGACCGCAACCACTTCTCGAGGCGGTCGGAGAAGTCGGGCAGGCGCAGGTAGAAGTGGTCGGTCTCCCGCCGGACCGGGGTCGCTCCGGACAGCTTGGAACGGGCGTCGATCAGGTCGACCGGATCGAGGGTGCGGCCGCAGCCGTCGCACTGGTCCCCGCGGGCCTCGGGGTAGTCGCAGTGGGGGCAGACGCCCTCGACGTAGCGGTCGGGGAGGAACCGGCCCGCGTCCGGGTCGTAGAACTGCTCGGAGGTCCGGCGGTCGATGTGGCCGTTCTCGTGCAGGCGGCTGAAGATGTCCTGGGTGACATCGTGGTGGTTCCGGGTCCCGGTGGACGTGTAGAGCTCCCACTGGATGGCCAGCGCCTTCCATCCGGCCACGAACTCGGCGTGGTAGCGGTCCACGATCTCCTGCGGGGTGACGCCTTCCTGGTCGGCGCGGACCGTGATCGGGGTGCCGTGGACGTCGCTCCCCGACACCATCAGGGTGCGGTTGCCGACCAGACGGTTGTAGCGGGCGAAGATGTCGGCGGGCAGGTAGGCGCCGGCCAGGTGTCCCAGGTGCCTGGATCCGGATGCGTAGGGCCAGGCCACGGCCACGAGAATGTTTCGAACCATGCTCCTAGGGTACCGGAGTCGTTCCACCCGGCCCGCGCGGCGGCGCCGTACCGGGCGATTTCGCGGCCGCGGCCGGGGCCTACGATTGGGACGGTATGAGTGCTGCGGCCTCCCTGGCGGCCGGCTTGGTCGCCACCCTGTTCTGCGTCGACCTGGTGCGACGCTACCGGGCCTCGCCGAGCCCTCATACCGCCGCCTACGCGGCCGGCATCGGGTTCTTCGCCCTGGCCACCTGGGCCCTGTTCGTGGGGACCGCCACCGGGTGGACCTCGGCCAGCTACCGGACCTTCTTCCTGTTCGGGGCGATCGTGAACATCCCGGTCTTGGCGCTGGGCTCGATGTTCCTGGTGGTGGGGCGGAGGGCCGGCCACGTGATGCTGCTGCTCATGTTCCCGTTCTTCGCCATCGCCCTACCCACCACCCTGGCACAGCCGTTCGATGCCGGTTCCCTGCCGGCGGGCGGGGTGCCGAGCGCCCGCGACCTGTGGGCGGACATGTTCGGACCCCGTCTGTGGTCGGTCATCGGCGGGCGCCTGGGCGGAACCATCATCATCCTGCTGGCCCTGGTGTCGCTGGTCCGCTTCCTCCGCAAGAACCCGCGGCTGGCATGGGGCAACCTGGCCATCGTCGCGGGGACGCTGGCGGCCGCCACCGGGGGGACCATCCTGGCCCAGGGTGCGGACTGGGGGTTCGCCGCCTCGCTGCTGGTGGCGGTCACCTTCATCTGGGCCGGCTACCGCATCGCCTCGGGAGCCCGCCGCGCCCGCCCCGCCGCAGCCGAGGGCGGGGCACAGCCCGTCCGGCGAGAGTGATCCGGTCGGGTCTCGGCCCTCCCGCTGCAGTAGAGCGATCGCGCGGTCTGGCCGTCCCGAGTCCCGAAGAACGCGAAAATCGCCACGGACCGGCGTCCCCGCAGGGCCCGGCCCCCGCCGCCACCACCGTTGGGTTCGGAGCGCGGCCGGCCATGCCGGGCTTGCCGCCGTCGTGACCGGCGACCGGCGCTCCGCAAACCTCAGATATGTTGCCTCCGGACCGGCCGGACCGATCGGATCTCGCAGCGTCGGCCGGTTCAGGTGCTTGGCAATGGGCAACGTATCGCGGGGATGTGACAGGTTCAACCCCTTTGTTCCACCCCTTCTATCCGTGCCCTTTCCAGCCGGAGTGACGGCCCTGCCGCCTCGGCTTCCGGGCCCGCCTCATGCCCACGAGATCTCCCGTCATGCCAGCACGGCGAGGATAAGTCCGGTGGCCGACGCAACCATCGCGAACACCAATCCGGCGAACCACATCGTCTCCCGGAACCTCGCACGGTCGGACTCCCGCATTGCCTCAACCAGAGCGGCCATCGCCTCGGCCTTGATGCGTTCGGCCTGAGCCTCCACGAATCCCTCTGTGACCGTCATCGCTTGACCCCCTCGAAGACTTCTCGCTTTTTGCGGGGAGGTGCTGGTCTGACCTCCATCCTATATGCCAACCGCTGTAACGGCTGTTCCCTTCGACTCTGCTACCCAGCACGATCGGAACAACGCCCCGGTGCTTGGCGGTCGGTAACGTATCGCGGGGGTGTGACGTGTTCAACCCTGTTCCACCCCTGCTGGTCGTGCCCGTCTCCTACGGGTGCTTCGCCTCCCTATAGGGGACGGGAAGCGCTTGCCGGACCCGGCCGGTTCCTCCGGGCATCCGTCCGCAACGAGGCCCATGCCTGGCGATGGGATCGCCGTCACTGCTGCCGTGGTAACAGCCGGGGCCCGCGTGTCATGGTTGTCAACGTCCGGTGAATACCGAGCACGTTCTCGCAGCATCGGCCGGTTCAGGTGCTTGGCAACGGGCAACGTATCGCGGGGATGTGACATGTTCAACCCCCCTGTTCCCACCCCTCCATTCCGTGCCGGTCTCCCAGGGTGGCACTATCCCCGTCTCTGGGGAAAGGGGCGCTAGCCCGACTCGGCCAGTTCCTCCGGGGCCGCGGCAGGGTGCGCCAGGCCGTCGCTGTCGGGTGCGCCGGTCAGGGCCGGTTTGGGGGTGCGGGTCTTGAGATCCTCGATGCGGTCCAGCGTCCGCTCCAGCTTCCGTTGCCGGGTGGTCGTCAGCTCCCCGAACGCGGAGTTGAGACGGCCCAGGTGGCGCTCCGCCAGTTCGACCTTCGCCACGTAGCGGCCCCATTCCTCGGCGAAGACGGTCAGGTGGTCGAGTATCTCCTGGGAGGACCGCTCCAGGGCGATGGTGTCCATCGCCTGGCGCACCAGCGAGACCATCCCGAACAGCGTGAAGGGGGAGCACACCACCACCCGCACCGACAGCGCTTGGTCCAGCAGTTGCGCGTGGTGCTCGTGGATGAAGGCGTAGACCCGCTCGTTGGGAACGAACATCAGGACGAACCCGACCGTGCTGATCGACTCGCGGTAGGCATCGCGCCGGGATGTCTCCAGGATGTGGCGCCACACCGCCCTCCCGAAGTCCTTGACCGCGGCCTCCTCCTCGTCGGGCGTTCCGGCCTCCAGGTAGCGGACGTAGGCCTCCAGGGGGAACTTCACGTCCATGTGGAGGAGCCGCCCGTCCGGTAGGTCGAAGCTGAAGTCGGGCCGGGTGCCGGCGCTGGTGGTCAACTGCTTGCGGTAGTTCACCCCCTCGATCAGCCCGGCCGAACGCAGGATGTCGTCGGCCATCCGCTCTCCCCACTGACCCCTGGCCTGAGAGTTCCCGAGGATGTCGTTGAGCCGCTGGGTGGAGTCGAGCAGCCGGCTCTGCTGGTCGGCGGCGTTGCGCAGGCTCTCGGTGAGGCCCTCGTGCTGGGCGGCCCGGTCCTTCTGGAGCTCGGCCACCAGCCCCCGGATGCCGGACAGCTCCTCGTTGACCCTGGCGACCAGCGGCTCCCACTTGGTGTCGAAGACGTCACGCTCGCGGGCGATCTCGGCGTGGCCGGTCCGGATCTCGGCCCGGCCGGTCTCGAGATGGGTCTGGAACGCCTGCCCGGTCACCCGCACCACCTGCTCCACCAGCGCGTTGGGATCCACTGCCAGCTCCGGGCCACGACCCCGCCGCCGGGCCAGGGCCAATCCCACCCCCGCCCCGAGGGCGCCGGCGAGAACAAGACCGAGAATGACGGTGATGATGTCCATGCCCGGCATGGTAAGGGCGGGGTGTGACACATTCCGGGATTGCCCCCGCTTCGACGCCGCGACCCCACCGGTTCCCTCCGTGCTGTGATGCCACCCGGCCACGGTCAGCAGCCCGTCATGGCTGCTTGTTATATTCTGAGAATGATGACAGAATGACAAAATCTTCTGCCATAGACCAACCAATAGAATAAGAGGATTGATATATAGTACGTATGTTGGACGGTCACAGCTCAGGACAGGATGTCGACAACGGTGTGCTGGCGAGACGAATCTGTAGAATCGAGAAGTGAAGGAGAGAGCACGTGACCGCGCAGTTCGTTGATTGGGGAACACTCCTCACGCTGCTGGGTCTGCTGGGCAGTGTCGTGGGTCTGGCGGTGGGGCTCCTCTGGCGTGCGATAGCCGCGCAGATGAAGATGCTGCACGAGCGCTTCGACAAGCAGGACGGGCGTTTCGACAAACAGGACAACGACATGGCTGAGTTGAGGTCGGACGTGGGGGAGTTGAAGACGGACATGGCAGTGGTGAAGAACGATCTCGGGCATGTGAAGAACGATCTCGGCCAGCTGAGAGACGATTTTGGCCATCTCCGGTCTCGCTACGATCGGATGGACGACAACATCGTCCAGATCATGCGCGACCTCGGTCGGTTGGAGGGCGGGCAGCGGAGTGCCTCCCCGAAGGAGAAGATCGGCGCCGGCGGCTCGTAGGGCCCAAGGACAGGGTCCGGTCCGCAGCAGTTAACCAGCGCTCAGGCTTGTCCGGTCATAGCTCCGATCGCCTCCCCTAGTGGTCTGTCTGTGTAATGGCGGTGTGGTATGGCGAGGCAGCGACGGGGCGCCGATGGCCGCCAGAGCACCCGGTTGTTTCGCAGACAGACCACTAGCTTCCCATGTGTTCGGGGACCATCCGCCGGAGCTGGAGGCATCCTCCAGGATTCCTAGCTCCAGCTAGGCCGACGGCGGTCTGGGACCAGAGTCGTCGCATTCCGGATACAACGGCCTATCTGGTCGAGATGTAATGGCGAACATGTGACAATGTAATTTTTCCCATCAATTTCAGACGTATCGTTAACAAGATAACACTATCGTCATGGCAATAGGCAGAGGGACCGGTCGGTTGGGGGCCACACTGACCGCGTCTCTCGACGCCCTTCTTGAACGCCCGTAGTAAGGAGTGAGCTAATGGATGTAGGGCTGGCATGGCTATTTCTCCTGAGCCTGATCGGGGTGATCTTCGTGATCGTGCTGCCCGACAGGATGACGTTGAAGTCCTCGGAGCACCGCATCGAAAGGCTGGAGGAGAAACTGTCGGACTTGCAGCGCGACCTGTGGGACTTGCAGTCGGACGTGCGGTCTATGCGGGTGGATGTGTCGACACTTGAGAGGGGCCAGGCGAGGTTGGACGACAGGGTTCCCGAGATGAGTTCGGCCCTCCGGAACCTGAAGGTCGACTTGGCGTCTGTCAAGAGGTGGTCTTAGCCACACGAACCGCGCCCGGAGAGCTTCGACCACGAGAGGCCGTCAAAGCCGTCTCGATCCTTGGCTAGGCGGAGGTCGGGTTGACCTAGTCCGTTTCCGATTGTGAGGGCCGCTCCAGCTGGTTGGTGCGGGCCGTTCCTGCCGGGCGGCTGTAAGCACTGCCTGAGGTTGGTCCGCCCCGCAGGCCTCCCGCAGCGGCCCCCGACCACACGTATATATATGTGCAGGAGGAACCGGCCACACGCCTGACCGCCCCGATCCACAAGCAACTCCGCAGCGCGCAGCCCCGGATCGCAACCCCGCCGACCCCATTACCTCACGCGCCACGAACCGGCCAACCGACACTCGGGGTACCCTTCCAAACACGATGTCAGCTCCGGCCACCACCGCCCCCGCATCCCCGCTCCTCGGGCCCTCCGTTTCCCCGCGGACGATCGACTCCTTCCTGCGGGCGGTCCCCTCCGTGGACGAGGTGGGCGTGGCGGAGCGGGCCGGCGCCCTGTCCACCCGTTCGGTGAAGCGGGAGTCCAAGCTGGCGGCGCTCGACCTGGCCATCCGGATGTGCGACCTGACCACCCTGGAGGGCCGGGACACCCCCGGCAAGGTCATCCAGCTGGCCTCCAAGGCGATCCGCCCGGATCCCACCGATCCCTCCATCCCCCCGGTGGCCGCCCTCTGCGTCTATCCCAACATGGTGCCCCACGCCGTCAAGGCCCTCGCCGGAAGCGGCAGCGGCGTGGCCGTGGCGTCGGTGGCCACCTACTTCCCGTCCGGCCAGGCCCCCCTGGAGGTCAAGACCGGCGAAACCGCCTGGGCGGTAGCCGCCGGCGCCACCGAGATCGACATGGTGATCAACCGGGGCGCCTTCCTCTCCGGCGACTATCTCAGGGTCCATGACGAGATCGTTGCGGTCAAGGAGGCCTGCGGGCCCGCCCACCTCAAGGTCATCCTCGAGACCGGCGAGCTCAGCACCTATGACAACGTGCGGAGGGCCTCGATGCTGGCGATGGCGGCCGGCGCCGACTTCATCAAGACGTCCACCGGCAAGGTTTCCCCCGCCGCCACCCTGCCCGTGACCCTGGTGATGCTCGAGGCCATCCGCGACTTCCACGCCGCCACCGGAACGCCCGTAGGGATGAAGCCGGCGGGCGGGATCAGCACCGCAAAGGTGGCCATCCGCTACCTCGTCCTGCTGTCGGAGACCCTGGGGTCCCACTGGCTGACCCCCGACCGGTTCCGCTTCGGGGCCTCCAGCCTGGTCAACGACCTGCTCATGCAGATCCGCTGGCTCCGTGACGGCCACTACCAGTCGTCCGACTACTTCACCAAGGACTGATCCGCCAGATGGACCCTTCCGAGCCATGACCCCGTCCGAGCCAATGAGCCCCCCCGAAGCGCCGAGCCCCGCCCGGAGCCCCGAGATCGTCCCGGCCGGCCTCGACTACGTGGCTTCCATCGAGTCCACCGATGTGGTGTCAGTCGACCCGAGCTACGATCTCTGGATCGCCGGAAACCCCGCCGAGCCCAAGACCAACCGCTACTTCCCCACCATCAACCCGGCCACCGAGGAGACCCTCAGCCGGGTCGCCGAGGGAGGCGCCGAGGACGTCGACCGAGCCGTCAGATCGGCCCGCAAGGCCTACGAGGGCGCCTGGGGCCGCATGCCTGGCGCTGAACGGGCCAAGTACCTCTACCGGATCGCCCGCATGCTCCAGGAACGGTCCCGGGAGTTCGCCGTGCTCGAGACGCTCGACGGGGGGAAGCCGATCCGCGAGTCCCGCGACATCGACCTGCCCCTCGCCGCCGCCCACTTCTTCTACTACGCGGGCTGGGCGGACAAGCTGGAGTACGCCTTCCCGGGCCTCGACACCGCCCCGGTGGGCGTGGTCGGCCAGGTCATCCCCTGGAACTTCCCGATGCTGATGATCGCCTGGAAGGTGGCGCCGGCCCTGGCCACCGGCAACACGGTGGTGCTCAAGCCGGCCGAGACCACCCCGCTGAGCGCCCTGGCCTTCGCCCGGCTCACCGCCGAGGCCGGCCTCCCCCCCGGCACCCTGAACATCGTCACCGGCGATGGAAGCACCGGCGCCGAGGTGGTGGGCCATCCCGATATCGACAAGGTGGCCTTCACCGGCTCCACCACCGTCGGCAAGCTGATCCAGCGCCGCCTGGCCGGCACCGGCAAGCGCCTGACGCTCGAGCTGGGGGGCAAGGCGCCCCACATCATCTTCGACGATGCGCCCGTCGACCAGGCCATCGAGGGGATCATCAACGGCATCTTCTTCAACCAGGGCCACGTGTGCTGCGCCGGCAGCCGCCTCCTGGTCCAGGAGTCCATCTTCGACGACCTCATGGACAAGCTGCGCCTCCGCCTCACCCACCTGCGGGTGGGCGACCCGCTCGACAAGAACACCGACGTGGGCGCGATCAACAGCCGGGCCCAACTCCAAAGGATCACCGACCTGGTGGACGTGGGCGTGGCCGAGGGCGCCGAGATGTACCAGCCGCCGTGTGTGCTGCCCGAACGGGGCTTCTGGTTCGCCCCCACCCTCTTCACCGGCGTCTCCCAGAGCCATCGCATCGCCCAGGAGGAGATCTTCGGCCCGGTGCTGTCGATCATGACCTTCCGCACCCCGGCCGAGGCGGTGGAGAAGGCCAACAACACGCCCTACGGCCTGTCCGCGGGTGTCTGGACCACCAAGGGCGCCCGCATCCTGTGGATGGCCGACCGGCTCGCCGCCGGGGTGGTGTGGGCCAACACCTACAACAAGTTCGACCCGGCCTCGCCCTTCGGCGGCTACCAGGAGTCCGGGTTCGGCCGGGAGGGCGGCCGCCACGGCCTGCTCCCGTACCTGGAGGGGCACTGAAGAATGTCCGGTCAGCCCGCTATCCGACCGAGAAACCCACGCCCGAAGACCATCGCACGCCGACCCGCCGCCGTCCCCGCCGGCACCCTCTCAGCGTCCCGTGCCGGAGTTTCACGGCCGATTGACGCCTCCCTTGCCTATTCCCGTCACCCGGACGCGAACGTGTCACACCCTCCCTATAGGTTGGTTCATGCCAAGCACCGCCACCGGCCGACAGCTGCGCAAGCTCCGATCGGCCCGGCCGGGACGGAGGGAACATACAGAAGGGGTTTCGTGGAGCGATCCGCCGCTTCACCCGGCATCAAGCCGGGCGTGGCCGCTCACGCCCCGGACCATGGTGGCGGCGGCGGGGGAGGGACCCGTTGGGGGACGCCCGCCCGGCCAGCGGCGTTTTTCGCGCTCTTCCAACGACTCCGCACCCAACGACTCCGCACCCAACCACTCAGCACCCTCCGACTCGGCACTCTCCCGGGAGGTGGGCCGTGAGCAGGCTGGCGGTCCGCAAGACCTACAAGCTGTACATCGACGGGGACTTCCCGCGCTCCGAGTCGGGACGGTCGTTCCCCGCTCTCGACCACAAGGGCGAGGTGGTCGCCCGGGTGGCCGCCGGCACCCGCAAGGACCTGCGGATGGCGGTCCGGGCCGCCCGGCGGGCCCAACCCGGCTGGGCCGCCCGCACCGGCTACAACCGGGGCCAGATCCTCTACCGGATCGCCGAGATGGTCGAAGACCGGGCCGAGGCGTTCGGAGCGGCCGTAAAACTCACCGGCGTCAGCGCCGCCAAAGCCCGCAAGGAGGTCACCCAGGCCGTAGACCGGCTGGTGTGGTACGCCGGATGGGCCGACAAGTTCGCCCAGGTGATGGGGAACCTCAATCCGGTGTCCGGACCGTTCTTCAACATCTCCACACCCGAGCCCACCGGCGTGGTGGGGATCATCGCCGTCGAGCCCTCCCCGCTGCTCGGCCTGGTGTCGCGGGTGGCGCCGGTCATCGTGTCCGGCAACACCTCGGTGGTGCTGGCCTCCGAGCGTTGGCCCACCCCCTCCATCACGCTGGCCGAGGCGCTGGCCACCGCCGATGTCCCCGGAGGGGTGGTCAACATCCTCACCGGCCCCAAGAAGGCCATGGTCCCGTACCTGGCCTCGCACCTGAACGTCAACGCCATCGACGCGTTCGGCGCCGAACCCGCCATGATGCACGACATCGAGCAGGAGGCGGCCGCCGGAGTGAAGCGGGTGGTGCGCCCGCCCGGCGGCGAGATCGACTGGGCCGGGGCGCAGAGCCCCTACGCCATTGCCGCCTTCACCGAGATCAAGACCGTCTGGCACCCCAAGGGCCTATAGCTGGTTGCTGGTTACTACAAGAGTGATAAAAATACTTATCACCCTGATCGGATAGCAGCCATGTGCTTCTCTAGATTAACCATTTGTTGATAAGTAGATATCTGCTATGCGCTCTTACTCGGTGGGACAATGCTTCTAGCATGGATAGGGAATGGAGTGGTAGATGGATCCGCAGCTAGTTGACTCTAGAGCCTCTCTTGGCGGCTCTGTCGTTCATACTGGGCTTCCTCTGGCGCGCGATGGCGAGGCTCACGCGGCGTCTTGACCAACAGGGGGAAGGCCTTGGCGGTGGTGAAGGCGGATGTGGCCGGGTTGAAGGAGGGTCAGGCTGGCTTGCAGAAGGATGTGGCCGACCTGAAAGCGAGTCAGGCTCGGATGGGCGACACCCTCCTCCGGACAGTCGGCGATCTCGGTGAGGTCAAGGGTGAGTTGAAGAGGATTCGCCCCAGGGAGAAGGTCGCGGCCGGCGGTTCGTAGCCCCGTGCCGCTCAGGGGGTACCCAGCTCGTCCTCTCCTCGTAGCTCCCGAGTCTTTCCAACCAGCAACTACCAACTAGCTAAGCGGCAGGGGGCTCGTAGGCACCCGTGCCGGTCGCCGGATTCTCAGCTCGTCCCTTCCTGTAATTCCCAGGGCTCTCCCGCCCGCCTATACATATATATATACACATCAGAACCGCTTCGCTACACGACCGCCGGCCACCGGTCCGCAACCGAACGGGTCTTGGCCGCCCGGCGACCCTCCGATCCGGCGGAATTCTTCCGAGAACGCGAAAAAAAGACTCTCGACTCGATAGGGCCGGAACCGGTCCGGCTTGGCCGGATGGTGGCGTTCCGCTGGCCCATGCGTGATCCTCGACCGCTGGCCCATGCGTGATCCTCGACGACGCCGAGATCGACCTGCTGGCCGAGCGCAACGCCAATGTGGCCCACTGCCTGTCCAACAACATGAAGCTGGCCAAATGCGTTACCCGGGTGCCGGACCTGTTGGCCGCCGGGGTCAACGTGTACCTGGAGGTGGACATGATGAGCGACATGCACACCGAGATGCGGCCCCGAGCTGCCCTTGTAGTCGCTGCATTTGGCAACCCAAGCGTGTTCACATCCCGGGATCTGCTCCCGAATGGCGACCTGGAGCCTCCGCTGGCCCCGAGCCCGCCTACAGCCCCGCCGACTTGGCCCTGATGGAGGCCCGCTCGGTGCTCCGGGCCCCGCTGGTCGATGCCCGGCACGCGGTAGTCCAGCACACCCAGGTGCCCATGGTACGCCATGTTCTGGTGGACGCCGCCTGGCTCGACCGCCTGGGCCTGCCCGGAGGCCCTGCTGACGGACTCGGACAGACCGGGCGATTCCACGCGCGGCGTCTCCCGCGCGCTACGTCGTCGGCCATGGCGAACGGTTGCCGTGCGCCGCTGGTGCTGTTACGGTGACATGATGTGAACGACGGGTGTCGGAGGGTTCCGCTCCTGTTGGTCAACACAGCGTTACACATCTGGAATGGATGGCCATGAATGAACGTGCTGCTCAGTGTGCCGTGCTACACTCTGTGTTCGGCATGGGCCCTGTCACCGTGGTAAGGTTCTCCATACGTTCCGGGTCAGCGATCCAGAGGGGAGTGGCCGGTGGTTGACGCAGGTAGCGTTATCCGGGAGCATCCGCGAGGGTTTTGCATGTGCGAGTTGTGCGGTCCCGGAAGGGCAGAACTTCGCCAAGGTGGAAACGAAAGGAGGGGCCAATGCCCCGTTTGAGAGGGCATGCGCCCCCGTTACAAGCAAAGGAGGGGCCGATGCCCCAGCTAGTGAACAAGCGGCGCTCGCGTTTGGCAGTGCTTGTCGTGAGTGCCTTGGTCGCTTCGATGCTCGCTGTCACCGGGGTTTCCCCGGCGGCCGCGGCTGAGCAGAACGCCGATGCTCAGGCTACGTGGACGGCGTGCCTTGGCCCGGCGAAGGCGGGTCACGGTTTCGATGACGTGGACATGGGCGGCGTCCATTACGACAACATCAACTGCCTCGCCTACTACGGGATCAGCACCGGCAAGACCGGCAACACTTACGATCCCCGGAGCAGTGTGACCCGTTCGCAGATGGCGCTGTTCTTGACCCGCATGGCGACGGTGGCTGGTGTCGATCTAGGCGACGCCATGGACGCCGGTTTCAGCGACTTGGGCGTCACCGGCGCGGACCGGGTGGATGCCATCAACCGCTTGGCGGCCGCGGGCATCATGGAGGGGCGTACAGCCACGACCTTTGATCCTGGGGGCATCGTCACCAGAGCCGACATGGCCCAGCACCTGTTCGCGTTCACCGATCTGGCGCTGGCCTCGGTCCACATCGACAATCTGCCCGTAACGGTTGACGGTGACGGGACCGGCATCGAGTTGAACGTCGTCGACGGCGACGGCACCCCAGTCGACGACTGGTTCGGTGACGCGCGTAGGACGATGCCCGCCCATGTCGACGAGATCATCGGTGCGGTCTATGAGCTCGGCATTACTACCGGCACCAACGACATGGTCGGCGAGAACGGCACCTTCGAGCCCAACAGGCCGGTGACCCGCGCAGAGATGGCGAGCTTCATCATGCGCACCCTGGGTCACACCAACCTGCGGCCCGCCGGGGTCACCGCGCAGCAGACCCTCACCTCGACCCAGGTATCGGTGCGCGACGCCGACTACAGCCCCATCGCCGATGCCGCCGTCGAGCTGTTCACCACGAACTACGCCGACGATGTCTTCGACGCCAGGAGAGAGTGCATCGACCGCTACGTGTCGAACTCGGGCTTCGGCTTCGAGACGGGCTGGGAGGCCTGCCAGATCGACCAAGGCGAGCAGCGCACCGGCGACGACGGCAACCACGTGTTCACCGAGATCGGCTCTGCCGGCAGGCCGGCCAAGGTCTGCGAGTACACGCTGACGGCGAGTGGGCTCGACGATCCCGACTCCAAGTACGGCATTTGGGCGTGGACAGGCGATTACGGCGACACCGTCGGGCGTGACACCACCCTCACCGTGCCCGAGTCCGCCAACGCCCAGTCGGGCCTGCGCACACCGGCGAGCGCCCTCCTCAGCGGCGGGACGAGCTACGACCTGAAGATGGGCACCGACACGCTGAGCTACACGATCCAGCTCCTGGATAGCGCTGGCAACCCCGTAGGCCCCGAGCCTGACGTGAACCGCACCTTCAGCGTCACGACCTACGTGGTTGACGTAGACCGTTCGTCGGCTGTAACCGTGGATCTAGGTACGGGCACGCTGTCGCCAACCTCACGCAAGGCAACGGAGACGATGACGCCTGACCGCAACGGGCGGATCTCGGTCCGCATCCCGCATCCCGATACCAGCGGTGCTGCCGATGGCTCTGATGTGCTTGTGGCTATCACCGTGGCGCTCGGAGGTCGCGCCGAGGAAGGGCTGGAGATCACGGACGCGGCACATCCGCGGGGAACCACCAGCAACGAAGTGGCCGCCAACGTACCGGAGGACGGAGCAGTGACCGTGAATATCGACGGCGCCGCCCCGACTGTCGCTTTGGTGGCAGCGGTGTTCTCTGACGATGACAGGGAACCGTCCAGCTACACGATCTCGACGCGGGACTGGGGCCGCTTCAGCAGCACCGGCAACCGCAACGAGGTTACGCTCACCCTGTTTGACCAGTACGGCGATACGTACCGCGGGACGTCTGCGACCAGCTATCGGTTCGGACTCACGCCTTCCGGTGGTACCGCAGATAGTGATCCCAACGATGCTGACGATGGGGACACGGTGTACGCGAGTGTGGCCAGCAACGGCCGAGCCCGGATCGTCTACACGAGCCCGGCCAGCGTCAGGTCAGAAGTACAAACCGATACGGCGATTGTTATTCAGTCGACCACCGGTGGCACTCACACTCTCGTCAATCTCACTGCCGCAGAGTTCTCGGTCTATTGGGCCGAGCCCGGCTCAGCCGCAAATGGCACCACAGCGGCGGTGCGTGTGGCCGATCCGTCGGCTCGCATCATCGTTGTCGAGGGCGGCACGGACGACCCCGAGTACTACGTCTTCGGCACCGACGACAACTTCATCGTCGGTACCACCTCCGTCAGCTTCGCCCAGTTCATGGAGGTGCTGGCGGCGGGGAACGACCCGACGATTACGGAGATCACCTTTGGCGGTACGCCTACGCTGACGTGGACCGGCTATGACGCGGCCCGGCCGAGGGACAGGGCCACATGGACGCTCGCGGGGGTCTGTGGCAGCTAGTGCATAACAGCGGCGGCTAGGCCGTCGAAGAAACTACTAACCCCGAGGAGGCCCTCGCACATTTGGCGGGGGCCTCCTCGCGTCTACGCAGCGGCCGTCGGACCGGTGCCGCATGGCGTACAGATGTGGGAGACTACGTACACAACCCACGAACGGAAGAGACCATGGACCACTTGCCTGACTCGTTCGTCAACCGCACCTACCGGCTGAATCCTCAGTAGAGGGGTTGTGGCTTGGCTGTGGGGCACACCCATCGCTGGCGACCGGCCCGCCGGGCCGCGAGGCGGGTTGTGGCCGCCACTGTCGCGGCTGCGGTTGTGGCTGGTGGTTTGGCGGCAACGGCGTCGGCTCAGGACCGCTACACCGACGTCGGCGGGACTTCCGTGCACGGCAGCAACATCGAGGCGCTCGACATATTGGGCGTGTTCGACGGCACCCAGTGTGGGGCGCGCAAGTTCTGTCCCGGCGAGCTGGCCAGGCGCTGGGAGGTCGCGGTGTGGATCGTGCGGGTCATCGACGGCCAGGACCCGTCCCCGGTCAAGGAGTCGAGGTTCGCGGATGTGGACGACGACGAGTGGTGGATGCCCTACGTTGAGCGGCTGTACGACCTGGGGATCACCACAGGCTGTGAGAAGGACCCGCTGCGCTACTGCCCCGACGACTCGGTCAGCCGGGCCCAGATGGCGTCGTTCCTGGTGCGGGCCTTCAGGCTCCAGCGGGCATCGTCGGCCAATTTTGCCGACACCCGAGGCAACCGTCATGAGGAGAACATCGACGCCGTGTTCGCGGCCGGCATCACCGTCGGGTGCAAGCAGCGCCCCGCTCGCTTCTGTCCTGACAAGTCGACGACCCGGGCCCACATGGCCACCTTCTTGAACCGCGGACTGACCAATGCGGGCCGAACGATCATCGGAGGCGGCCGACCCACCGACGGAACGAACACCGGTGGAACGACAGGTCCGGGCACGATCACCAACAGCCAGGGGCCACGCAGCGGTGACACCCAGATCGCGGCCATCCGGGGCCGCACCTGCGCGATCCGTTCTGACGAGACGGTAACATGCTGGGGAGGCGACGACGGCTACCGGGAGCACCTGAGCGCCGCAGACCTCGTTGACGTGGTCGCGCTGAGCATCAGCGACCACCCCTCCGACGAGCTGCACTCCTGCGCAGTGCACGACAACGGCGATGTCTCCTGCTGGGGCGCAGGATCAGAGGGGCAGCTTGGACAGGGGAACACGAACAGCTACTACCTGCCACAGCCAGTCTCCGACGTTAGGGACGCGGTGGCAGTGGCTGCGGGGGCGGGCTTTACCTGCGCTGTACACCGCGACGGCGACGTCTCCTGCTGGGGCGCCAACAACCTGGGTCAACTCGGCGACGGCACCACCTATTCGGGCAGCAACTGGCCTCAGTTGATCATCCGGCGGTTCGACGCAGTGGCCATCTCGGCGGGCGAGAACCACAGCTGCGCCATTCACCGGAACGGAGCGCTGTCGTGCTGGGGCGGGGTGTACGGCACCAGGCCGTCGACCGTGGCCGTCCCCGGCGACGTGACTTCGGTGTCGATGGGCGGGGTCGAGACCTGCATAACCACCGCCGACGGTCGGGTCTTCTGCTGGGACCTTGACGCATCCAGATCGCCGGGCATGACCCAGGTGGCCAACATCAGTGACGCGGTGAAGGTCTCGGTCGGCAACGAAACCGCCTGCGTGCTGCATCTGCGCGGCGGGGTCTCGTGCTGGGGACGCAACGACGTCGGCCAGGTCGGAGACGGCACCACCACCCGCCGCCACGCTCCGGTGCGGCTCAACACCATCACCAACGCCATCGACATCAGCGTCAGCCCGGGATCGGCCACGGTGGGAGCCCACGCCTGCGCCCTGCACTCCAACCGATCAGTCTCCTGCTGGGGAGGCAACAACGTCGGGCAACTCGCGGACGGCACCGTCACGAACAGACTCACTCCGACGCCTGTCCAGCTGTTGAGCAGGATTCGTTCCTTGGAGCTGCCCAGGACCGAGAACGCTTTGCTGCTGGACTTCATAGACCGGGTTGTGGACAATCGGGAACGGCGGTTCCCCTGGCTGCGTGAGGCATGGGACCACATCGATACGTCTACGAGAGCCAGCCCGACAGCCAGCACGGCGGGTGCTGGCGGCGATATTACCTTCGCTTGCACGACCAATCCGTTGTCAGGATGCGCCGTCACGGCCATGACCATCACCGACATGTCTGTGGGGACTGTGATTCGCCAGCTCGCCCGTGTGTACGATCTCGGTATTGCCGCGGGCGAGCAGTGGGGGGCCGTGCAGCTCTACTTCGCCTCCAGGTATCCCAGATGCTCGCCCGGCGATTACCTGCATGGCGCCCAGGTCCTAGCCGACACGCTGCTGCATGTCACCGCGCCCCACGCTTGGCTGCCCTACTACCAGGGGGGCCGCAGCCGCGATTGCACCGGGCTACCCAGTACACCAACACGCGAGGCCGAGCAAGTCGTCTCGCAGGGCCTGGAGGACCGACGGGCGCCTGGCCGGGCGCCTGACTGGTACTACACCAACATCACCAGCGCCGCCGAACTGTGGACGACCTGGCGCAACAACCCGTCGCTGCCGGCTCTGGATAACCTGCTGCGCGTCGAGTACGGAGGCCTGTGCATGACCTGGATCCAAGACTGGATCCCCACGCCGGGGACGCCGGCTACGGCGCTTCCGAATCAGATTCCCACGCAGCCCCAATTCATCGACGCCGGCTGCTGAACCGGCGCGCACAATGGGACTCATCAGGGTGCACCTGCCTCGCACCGGTGCCGGATGTTGACGATCATCGAGTTTGGCTCATGGTGGCGATCGACCGCAGGCCGGCGGAGATTGGAGCCAGGCAGAGGCCTTTTCTCCGACCAGCACTATCGTTACAGCAAGCTCGTCCGGCTACTCCACCGAAACGTCGTGTTCATCGTCATGTGAGGTGGGCCCGCTTTGGTGACACTCTGACGATGACCGCACTCACACGGGGTCTGGTGGATGCCAAGAACCAACCCCACCAGGCCGCCTGCACGTCGTAGGATTAGTACATTCGTGGGCGGCGTGGCCGCATTCGTCTACCACCGCGACTCCGACACCGGCGCCATCGAGACGATCACCGCCCGCCACGACACGCACACGGCCACCGCCCGCCAGATCTGGGCCGGCCCCATCCCCGCGCGCACCACGGGCTCCGGAGTCCTGGTAGATCCCGCCAACAACTGCGCCGCAAAATACGCTCCGGCATCGATGTCTGGCTAGTCGCCTACAGCCATACCGACCGCCTGCACATCGGCCGTGACCGTGTCCGCGTGTCCGCATGACCACTCCAAGAGACGCCCTAAACCGATGGCGCCACCCTCAGCTACCGGACAACCCCCACCGGCCAACCCAACACCTACACCCTCCCCACCCCCTAACCCCAGGGAACGCCCGCGCCCAACAGCGCGGACCCGGGAAAGGTCTAGCCAAACGCGCCCACCAGATGCGGGGAGGCTCACAGCTCCCCGCACCCCTTCCCCAGGCTCACGCTACCCCGTCCGAACCTTAGGTTCAGGACGCGCTCTAACTCGCTCGAGCCTTAGGTTCGCACGAAGCCGTCCCCGCTGTTGCAGCCGGTGGCCGCCCGCCATGTCGCGGGGTTTGTGTGACTGTCGCACCCGACCTAACAAGGCGCCGGTCTAGGCGGCTTGGGTGGTTTCGACGATCCTCGAGGCCTACACGACCACCCAGGCAGTCCGACAGTCACCTCGCAAGCTCGTTCGCCGCATCGTCTCTATCGAGCGGGCCTAGGGTCTTCACAGTCGTCTCGGCGCCGCTCATGGCTGACCGGTACATTGCCCACAGTCGTCGGGGAGCGTCGGTGCGGCGTCGACAACGGGTCCGCTCGGTTTTGTGCTCAAGCACGAAGATTGGGGAGTTAGTTGACGTGAGTGCCCAGGGCTAATAGCCGGCACAATTGCCGGACGTGTGCGTCCCGTCGTGATCCGTGCCGGGGTGGGTGTGTTTCGGGTGTCCCGCATGCCAGTGGGTGCAGCTGCCCGAAGGTGGGGGCACCGTAGTCGTAGTGGGTGCGGTGGTTGTTGTAGTGTCGGCGGGCGCGGCCATACTGTGGAGAAGAGCCATCATGTCCGCACGTGTGAAGTCAGGGTTGGAGAACTGGTCGTCACCGTCGGCGCCGAGGACCTGATCGTAGAAGCGTTCGATGAACACCCTGGCGTGCTTCCGCTTTAGCGGCTGGTCTGGGCAGAACTTGTCGGTGTCGCAGCCCTGCGTAATCCCGCGGTCGGATGCCCACTCGATAGCGTCAACCGGGTGGTCGTCCGTTACGTCCTTGAATCGGCTGTGAGCCGCGAGAGCGCCACCCGCGATAACCAGGACCATCAAGCCACCCAATACCCAGCCGATCCTTTTGCGCTTGCTCGCTGGCTTTGCCATGGGATCCTTCCGACTGGCCGACACGCCACGCTAACAGGTCTGTCACGGCCGTTGGTCGTCTTAGTCGTTGGTCGGACGCGAACGACGACCCGGTACCCAGGCCGGGCGTCATGTTCAGCGTCAGTGTGGAGGAGTCGCGGGACGGTCGTAGCCACGGACTCGGCGCTACGGTTAAAGAGACCGCCTCGGACGGTTCGTTCGAGATGGAGTTCTACGAGATCGATCAGAACCCCAAGCCCGAGGACCTGGGTGACATAGCCCAACTGGACCTCGATATCCTGGACAGCGGCATGCTCGAGGTGATAGACCGCACCACTCTCGGGCTGCTGGCGAACGACGGGACCAGCGAAGACCGGCTGCTCAACTGGTCTGACGAGGTGGGAGTGTTCACCACCCTCACGCTGACAGTGCCTAAGGTGATGGCGATCAGTGAGATTCCCCGGAGTTGATCGTCGAAGTTCCCCACCC